>JAHJUC010000714.1 GCA_018829385.1 Alphaproteobacteria bacterium | reverse complement strand
CTGCGCAGCACCCGTGATCATGTTCTTGACATAGTCGGCGTGGCCGGGGCAGTCGACGTGGGCGTAGTGACGGGCCGGCGTCTCATACTCGACGTGGGCCGTCGAGATGGTGATGCCGCGTGCCTTTTCTTCCGGCGCCGCGTCGATCTGGTCGTAGGCCTTGAATTCACCGAAATACTTGGTGATCGCAGCCGTCAGCGATGTCTTGCCGTGGTCAACGTGACCAATCGTGCCGATGTTAACGTGCGGCTTTGTGCGCTCGAACTTACCCTTTGCCATCTTCGGCTCTCCATTCTCATTCAGCCCGTTACGGGCAATTTACAGTTTCGGTCTCCGGTCCGGACCGCGTCCTCAGACGCCGGTCCGGCAGTCCGGCAAATTATGCGTATTTCGCCTGGATCTCCTGGGAGACGTTCGACGGCACGGCAGCGTAATGATCAAAGGTCATCGAGTACTGCGCACGGCCCTGGGACATGGAGCGCAGCGTATCGACGTATTTGAACATGTTGGCCAGCGGAACGTGGGCATCGATGACCACGGCAATTCCGCGCATTTCCTGGCCCTGGATCTGGCCGCGACGCGAGTTCAGGTCGCCGATCACGTCACCGACGTAATCTTCCGGTGTCACCACCTCCACCTTCATGATCGGCTCCAGCAGCTGCGGACCCATGAACTTCGAATTTTCGCGGAAGCAGGCGCGACCGGCGATTTCGAAGGCGAGGACGCTCGAGTCCACATCGTGGTAAGCGCCATCGATCAGGGTTGCCTTGACACCGAGCATCGGGAAGCCGGCAAGCGGACCGGAATTCATCACGCTGTCGATGCCCTTCTGGACGCCCGGGATGTATTCCTTCGGCACCGAGCCGCCGACGATCTTCGATTCGAACACGAAATCTTCGGTCTCTTCGTTCGGCTCGAAACGGATCTTGACGCGGGCGAACTGGCCCGAACCACCCGACTGCTTCTTGTGGGTATAATCGGCTTCGTAGGCCTTGGTGATCGATTCCCGGTAGGCAACCTGCGGGGCGCCGACATTGGCTTCGACCTTGAACTCGCGACGCATGCGGTCAACCAGGATGTCGAGGTGCAACTCGCCCATGCCCGCGATGATCGTCTGGCCGGATTCCTCGTCGGTCTTGACGCGGAACGAAGGATCCTCGGCTGCCAGGCGGTTGAGCGCGAGGCCCATCTTTTCCTGGTCGCCCTTGGTCTTCGGCTCGATGGCGATCTGGATCACCGGCTCGGGGAATTCCATGCGCTCGAGGATAACCGGCTTGAGCGGATCGCAAAGCGTGTCGCCCGTTGTGGTTTCCTTGAGACCGGCAAGCGCGACGATGTCGCCTGCAAATGCTTCTTCAATGTCTTCACGCGAATTCGAGTGCATCTGCAGCATGCGGCCGACGCGCTCGCGCTTTTCCTTGACGGTGTTCTGAACCGACGAGCCCTTTTCGAGCTTGCCCGAGTAGATGCGGGCGAAGGTGAGCGAACCGACGAACGGGTCGTTCATGACCTTGAAGGCCAGCATCGAAAGCGGAGCATCGTCAGATGCGATACGCGTGGTTTCCTGCTCGGTCTTGACGTCGATGCCTTCGATGGCAGGAACGTCGGCCGGGCTCGGCAGGTATTCGATCACGGCGTCGAGCAGCGGCTGGACACCCTTGTTCTTGAAGGCGGAGCCGCAGAACATCGGGAAGAACTGCACGGCGATGGTGCCCTTGCGGACCAGCGCGCGGATCTCTTCATTGTCGGGCATCTCGCCTTCGAGATAGCGTTCCATCGCGGCTTCGTCGGCCTCGACAACGGTCTCGATGAGCAGTTCGCGGTACTCTTCGGCCTTCTCCTTGAGATCGGCCGGGATTTCAACCACGTCCCACTGCGCGCCGAGCGACTCGTCGCGCCAGACAATCGCATTCATCTCGATCAGATCGACAACGCCCTTGAATTCCGTCTCGGCGCCGATCGGCAGCTGCATGACGACAGGGGTTGCGCCCAGACGGGACTTGATCATCGACACGGAGCGATAGAAATCCGCGCCGGTCTTGTCCATCTTGTTGCAGAAGATCATCCGCGGGACGTTGTACTTGTCGGCCTGGCGCCAGACAGTTTCGGTCTGCGGCTCAACACCGGCGTTGGCATCCAGCAGCGCGATGGCACCGTCAAGTACACGCAGCGAACGCTCGACCTCAATGGTGAAGTCGACGTGGCCAGGAGTGTCGATGATGTTGAAACGGCACATCTTGCCGCTGCGGCCCTTCCAGAAGGTGGTGGTAGCAGCCGAGGTGATCGTGATGCCACGCTCCTGCTCCTGCTCCATCCAGTCCATGGTGGCTGCGCCATCGTGGACTTCGCCGATCTTGTGCGACTTGCCGGTATAGTAAAGCACACGCTCGGTGGTCGTGGTCTTGCCGGCGTCGATATGCGCCATGATGCCGAAGTTGCGGTAGTCTTCGATTGCGTATTCGCGGGCCATCTTGAATGCCTTTCGATATCGGTTCGCTGATTACCAGCGGTAATGCGAAAATGCACGGTTGGCGTCGGCCATCTTGTGGGTGTCTTCCCGCTTCTTGACCGCGCTGCCACGATTGTTGGCAGCATCCATGAGCTCGCCCGAAAGGCGCTCGATCATGGTGGTCTCGTTGCGCTTGCGCGCTGCGGCAATCAGCCAACGGATGGCAAGAGCCTGACGGCGCTCGGGGCGCACATCGACCGGAACCTGGTAGGTTGCACCACCGACACGGCGGGAGCGAACTTCCACATGCGGCGCGACATTGTCGAGAGCCTGGTGGAACTGGGCAACCGGCTCCGACTTGGAGCGCGCCTCAACCTGGTCAAGCGCACCATAGACGATCTGCTCGGCAACTGATTTCTTGCCGTGCATCATAATGGCGTTCATGAACTTGGTGATGACCAGATCGCCGAACTTCGGATCCGGGTTGATCTCACGCTTTTCTGCACTGTGACGTCGTGACATGCTTTTCGTCTTTCAACTGATGGGTCGAAACGGCCGGACGCATCCAGTGACGCGGCCAGCCGACACAATTACTTCGGACGCTTGGCGCCGTACTTCGAACGGCGCTGCTTGCGGTTCTTGACGCCCTGCGTATCGAGAACGCCGCGGATGACGTGGTAACGCACGCCCGGAAGGTCCTTCACGCGGCCGCCGCGGATCATGACCACGGAGTGCTCCTGAAGGTTATGGCCCTCACCGGGGATATAGCCGATCACTTCATAGCCGTTGGTCAAACGGATCTTTGCAACTTTACGAAGCGCCGAGTTCGGCTTTTTCGGGGTCGTGGTGTACACGCGGGTGCAAACGCCGCGCTTCTGCGGATTCTGCTCCAGCGCGGGAACCTTGTTGCGCTTTACCGGCGCCTGGCGCGGCTTGCGGATCAGCTGGTTTACAGTTGGCATGTAACCATCCCTTTAGAATTCATGTTTCGCCCTCTCGGGCACCTTGCCCATGAGCCGAATGCGCAAAACAAGGGCCGGATCCGGTTTTGCCGGAGGGCCCAAAAAAGCAGAGGACACACTCGTCAGTGTCATGCGTGCAGCATTGTCAGTTCACAGTGCAGTCAGAAACCTTGTTTGAGGCAAGTTCCAGGACGTGGCGTCCCGAAGAAAAGCGCCTCACATGGGCTTCGATGGCCGGTTACTACTGATTTCCCCCCATGCCGTCAAGGCCATGGGTGAAATAATCGTCGCTTGCCGGGTCAAGCCGCACGCGCCCCGAGCCGGAAGACATTTTATTGCGCAGGGCGCACGCTTTAAGGCGTTTAGTTGCCCTGCCCTGTTCCCCGGTCCGGACCTTAGCTATCCGAACAGCCTGGCGGAGCGTTTCGCCCCGTTCCAAACCGAGTCGGGACCCGTGCCGGGGATGCCCCCGAAGAATCAGCGTTTGCGGACAAGTCCGATCAGAAACAACAGAATCACGGCGCCGACGGTGGCGTGAATGATGGAGCCGAGAATGCCGCCGCCGATCGATATGCCGATCATCGGCAGGACCAGGCCCGCCACGAACGCTCCGACGATGCCAACCACAATGTTGCCAATCAGACCGAAGCCGTACCCCTTCATGATCACCCCGGCCAACCAGCCGGCAACCGCGCCAATAAGCAGAAATACAATCAGACCCTGGATACCCATGGTGCTTGCCTCAATGTTGGATGTTCCAAACTGCACTCGGAACCGGCTTTGGTGAGCGGCCCGTATCCCGAGCGGCAATATCATTATGATACCATCTGGCTGCAACGGTTGATAGGGTCTGCAACCGTTGCTCCACTACGGCTTCAAGGCTGCCACCCCGACGGGAAAGCCAGGGCGGGAAGCACGCTGCCGGCACGATGGCACGCTGCGTGACGGCTTGCCTGTTGCGGACCGGTGCGGGGTGTCCGGAACTTGGTGGCTCCAGGCCGGCAAAAACCGCATCCGGCGTTGCCTTTGCACGGTTCGCATGGGAGTAAGTCGCTCGCACCCAGCCCTTGAAAGGACGGCACGATGAATTCAGACAACGACAATGACCAGGATGGTGGCGACGCACCGGCCATTTTCATCATCATCGGTCAGGTCAGCCAGGAAACGGGTGGTGACATGGCCGCAATCCACGTCATGCTGGCCGCACCCGACGAGGACACCGCGGTGCGGCTTTGCCTCGACGCGCTGTCGGCCAGGGGATATGCCGAAGCCGATCTCGACCAGATCGGGCTGATGGGCGGAATGCCGGACGAGGAGCCGCATGCCTCGGCCTACCAGGGCGCGCTCGAAGGCGAAGTCGCGATCATCAATTTCGACCGGTCGGCAAATCGCCGCTGATCCCGGCCGGCCATCTGCCGGCACCGCCTCCCCGCACAACGAAAAAGGCCGCCCCGAAGGGCGGCCTTTTCAATATCTGACGCTGAACCGCCTATTCGGCGGGCGTCGGCTCTTCCTTGGCCATGTCGGTCAGCATCGGAGCCGCCGTTTCCGCGCCCGAGGTCTTGCGACGCTCGTCGAGGATCAGGTCGTCGCGCGATGTGGCGATGCGACGGATCTGGGTCATGGTGCCGCCGGTACCTGCAGGCACCAGGCGACCGACGATGACGTTTTCCTTGAGACCCTGCAGCGTGTCGACCTTGCCCGCAACAGCGGCCTCGGTGAGCACCTTGGTGGTTTCCTGGAAGGACGCCGCCGAGATGAAGGACGGGGTCTGCAGCGACGCCTTGGTGATGCCCAGAAGAACCGGCGTACCAACAGCCGGCTTCTTGCCGACCTCGACCAGACGGTCGTTGGCGTTGTCCAGTTCAATCTGGTCTACATTGTCGCCGACAATGTAGACGGAATCGCCGGAGTCGGTGATCTCGACCTTCTGCAGCATCTGCCGGACAATCACCTCGATGTGCTTGTCGTTGATCAGAACGCCCTGCAGACGGTAGACTTCCTGGATCTCGTTGACGAGGTAGGAAGCCAGAGCCTCCACGCCCTTGATCGCCAGGATGTCATGCGGCGCGGGATTGCCGTCGAGGATGTAGTCGCCCTTTTCGATGTAGTCGCCATCCTGAAGGTGGAACGGCTTCCCCTTCGGAATGAGATACTCGACGGGCTCCAGACCGTCTTCCGCAGGCTCGATCTGGATGCGGCGCTTGTTCTTGTAGTCGCGGCCGAAGCGGATCGTGCCATCGATCTCTGCGATGATGGCATGGTCCTTCGGACGGCGAGCCTCGAACAGTTCCGCAACCCGCGGCAGACCACCGGTGATGTCCTTGGTCTTGGCGCTTTCGAGCGGCACGCGGGCGAGAACATCGCCCTGGCTGACCTTGGCGCCGGGTTCGACCGACAGGATCGCATCGACGGAGAGCTGGAAGCGGGCTTCACCGCCACGGCCCAGCTTGGCGATCTCGCCATCCTTGCCCTTGATGACGATCGCCGGCTTGAGGTCGATGCCGCGCGGCGTCGAACGCCAGTCGATGACCTGACGCTTGGTGATGCCGGTTGCCTCGTCGGTGGCTTCGAGAACCGAGATGCCGTCGACGACATCTTCGAATTCGACGGTTCCCTCGACTTCGGTCATCATCGGGCGTGTGTACGGATCCCACTCGGCCAGACGCTGGCCGCGTTTGACCGCATCGCCGTCATCGACATAGATCTTGGAGCCGTAGGCGACACGCTGCGAGGAGCGTTCGGTGCCGGCTTCGTCCAGGATCTGGATCGCCATCGAACGGCCCATGGCAATCAGGTTGCCATCAGAGTTGCGCAGCATGTTGCGGTTCTTGATGCGGACCGTGCCCTCGTAGGAGGCTTCCAGGAACGACTGGTCGACCACGGTGGCGGTGCCGCCAAGGTGGAAGGTACGCATCGTCAGCTGGGTGCCCGGCTCACCGATCGACTGCGCGGCGATAACGCCGACAGCTTCACCGATGTTGACCGGCGTACCGCGTGCAAGGTCGCGGCCGTAGCAGGTTCCGCAAATCCCGGTCTGGATTTCGCAGGTCAGCGGCGAGCGGATGCGAACCGACTGGATGCCTGCGGCCTCGATGTCGACCACCTGGGCCTCATCGATCATGGAGCCGGCCTTGACGATCAGGTTCCCGGTGACCGGGTGATTGATGTCGTCAAGAGTGGTGCGGCCGAGGATACGCTGGCCGATGGACGCCACTACCTGGCCGGCGTCGACGATCGCCGTCATGGTCAGGCCTTCGGTGGTGCCGCAATCGACATGGGTGACGATGCAATCCTGTGCAACGTCGACCAGACGACGGGTCAGGTAACCCGAGTTCGCGGTCTTCAGCGCGGTGTCGGCCAGGCCCTTACGTGCGCCGTGAGTCGAGTTGAAGTACTCGTTCACGGTCAGGCCTTCCTTGAAGTTCGAGATGATCGGCGTCTCGATGATTTCACCCGACGGCTTGGCCATCAGGCCGCGCATGCCGCCCAGCTGACGCATCTGGCTCGGCGAGCCACGCGCGCCGGAATGGCTCATCATGTAGATCGAGTTCATCTGCTTCTGGCGGCCGTTTTCGTGGAACTCCACGGACTTGATGCGCGCCATCATTTCGTCGGCGACCTTCTCGGTGGCCTTGCCCCAGGCGTCGACAACCTTGTTGTACTTCTCGCCCTGGGTGATGAGACCCTCGTTGTACTGCTGCTCGTATTCCTTCACCAGCGTGTCGGTTTCGCCGACGATGCGGGCCTTGGAATCCGGGATCACCATGTCGTCCTTGCCGAACGAGATGCCGGCGCGGCAGGCATGGCCGAAGCCGAGCTGCATGATGCGGTCGCAGAAAATGACCGTGTCCTTCTGGCCGCAGTGGCGGTAGACGGTGTCGATCATCCGGGAAATGTTCTTCTTGGTCATTTCCTGGTTGCAGACGTCGAACGGCACATTGACGTTGCGCGGCAGCAATTCGCCGATGATCATGCGACCGGGTGTGGTCTCATAGATCTTCGAGGTCGGATTGCCATCGGCATCGACGCTCTTGAAGCGGCCCTTGATCTTGGTGTGCAGGGTGACGACCTTGCTTTCGAGCGCGTGGTGCAGTTCACCCATGTCGGAGAACACCATGCCCTGCCCCGGCTCGTTCTCGGCCTGGATCGAAAGATAGTACAGACCCAGCACCATGTCCTGCGACGGCACGATGATCGGTGCGCCGTTGGCAGGGTGCAGGATGTTGTTGGTCGACATCATCAGCACGCGGGCTTCAAGCTGAGCTTCCAGCGACAGCGGCACGTGAACCGCCATCTGGTCGCCGTCAAAGTCGGCGTTGAAGGCGGTGCAGACGAGCGGGTGCAGCTGGATCGCCTTGCCTTCGACCAGGGTAGGTTCGAAAGCCTGGATGCCCAGACGGTGCAGCGTTGGCGCGCGGTTCAAGAGCACCGGATGCTCGCGGATCACCTCGTCGAGGATATCCCAGACTTCCGGCTTTTCCTTCTCGACCAGCTTCTTGGCCTGCTTGACAGTGGACGAATAGCCCTTGGCATCAAGACGGGCATAGATGAACGTCTTGAACAGCTCGAGCGCCATCTTCTTGGGCAGGCCGCACTGGTGCAGCTTGAGTTCCGGACCGGTCACGATGACCGAACGGCCGGAATAGTCGACGCGCTTGCCGAGCAGGTTCTGGCGGAAACGGCCCTGCTTGCCCTTGAGCATGTCGGAGAGCGACTTCAGCGGACGCTTGTTGGCGCCGGTGATCGTCCGGCCGCGGCGGCCGTTGTCGAACAGGGCGTCAACGGCTTCCTGCAGCATCCGCTTCTCGTTGCGGATGATGATGCCGGGCGCACGCAGTTCGATCAGCCGCTTGAGGCGGTTGTTGCGGTTGATGACGCGGCGATAGAGATCGTTCAAGTCGGAGGTGGCGAAACGGCCGCCATCGAGCGGAACCAGCGGACGCAGGTCCGGCGGGATCACGGGGACGACCTTCATGATCATCCATTCCGGGCGGTTGCCGGAATCGAGGAAGCTTTCGACGATCTTGAGGCGCTTCATCAGCTTCTTGGACTTCAGTTCAGAAGTCGTGGTGGCAAGCTCGGTGCGCAGTTCGCCGGCGATGCGCTCGAGATCCATCGAGGCCAGCATCTCGTAGATGGCTTCGGCGCCGATCATGGCGGTGAAGCTGTCCTCGCCGAACTCGTCGACGGCGACCATGTAGTCTTCCTCGGAGAGAAGCGAGTTCTCCTTGAGCGACGTCAGGCCCGGCTCGGTGACGATGTAGTTCTCGAAATACAGGACCCGCTCGATATCCTTGAGCGTCATGTCCATCAGCGTGCCGATGCGCGAGGGCAGCGACTTCAGGAACCAGATATGCGCAACCGGCGCTGCGAGCTCGATGTGGCCCATGCGCTCGCGGCGAACGCGGCTCAGCGTGACTTCAACGCCGCACTTTTCGCAGATGACGCCCTTGTACTTCATGCGCTTGTACTTGCCGCACAGGCATTCGTAATCCTTGATCGGACCAAAGATGCGGGCGCAGAACAGACCGTCGCGCTCCGGCTTGAAGGTACGATAGTTGATCGTCTCCGGCTTCTTGATTTCACCGAAGGACCAGGAAAGAATCTTCTCGGGGCTGGCGATCGAAATCCGGATGGAATCGAACGTCTGCGCCGGAACGTTGTTGTTGAAAAGATTCATGACCTCATGGTTCATGCCTGTCTCCTTTTAGGGCTGTTCGCCCTTGACTTGCGACGGCGCCGGTCAACACCGGCAACAGGCCATCGCCTGAAATTCATGTTCACCGCGTCAGACGCGGGTGTCATCTCCTGTCCGCCTTGAAGCGGAAAGGATGATGGCGCGAGGAACATCGGTCCCCCGCGCCTTCCAGGCTTTATTCAGCCGCGTCCGGCAATTCATCCGGTTCCGCAAGACCGTCGATCTTGTTCGATTCCAGCTCGACATTGAGACCAAGCGACCGCATTTCCTTGACGAGAACGTTGAAGCTCTCCGGAATGCCGGCCTCGAAGGTGTCGTCGCCACGCACGATGGCTTCGTACACCTTGGTACGGCCGGCCACGTCGTCGGACTTCACGGTCAGCATTTCCTGCAGGGTGTAGGCGGCACCGTAGGCTTCCAGAGCCCAGACCTCCATTTCCCCGAAGCGCTGACCACCGAACTGCGCCTTGCCGCCCAGCGGCTGCTGGGTCACGAGCGAGTAAGGTCCGATCGAACGGGCGTGGATCTTGTCGTCGACCAGGTGGTTGAGCTTGAGCATGTAGATGTAGCCCACGGTCACCGGACGGTCGAAGGTTTCGCCGGTACGCCCATCATAGAGCGTCGACTGACCCGAGACATTGAGACCTGCCTGTTCGAGCATGATGTTGATGTCGGCCTCGACCGCACCGTCAAACACCGGCGTGGCGATCGACACGCCGCGGCGGGTCTGCTCGGCCAGGCGGACGATCGACGGATCATCATACTGCTTGATAGGCTCGCCCTTCGGACCGGTGCCGATGACGCTGTCGATGGTGTCGCGCAGCGGCTGGATATCACCACCCTCATTGTAGGCATCAAGCATCGCACCGATCTTCTTGCCCATTCCGGCGCAAGCCCAACCCAGATGGGTTTCGAGGATCTGTCCGACGTTCATGCGCGAGGGCACACCCAGCGGGTTGAGCACGATGTCGACATGGGTTCCGTCTTCGAGGAACGGCATGTCTTCGCAAGGCAGGATGCGGGAGACCACACCCTTGTTGCCGTGACGGCCGGCCATCTTGTCGCCCGGCTGGATCTTGCGCTTCACGGCGACGAAGACCTTGACCATCTTCATGACGCCCGGCGGCAGTTCGTCGCCGCGCTGGACCTTCTCGACCTTGTCCATGAAGCGGGCTTCGAGCAGCTTCTTGGAATCGTCGTACTGGGCCCGGAGCGCTTCGATTTCGCCCTGCAGCTTTTCGTCCTCGACGGCGAATGTCCACCACTGCGACCGCGGATACTCGGCGATCGACTCTGCGTTGACTTCCGAGCCCTTCTTGAAGCCCTTCGGTCCGGCGATGGCGGTCTTGCCGGCCAGCATGGCCGACAGACGGCCATAGACGTTGCGGTCAAGAATGGCCTGCTCGTCGTCGCGGTCCTTGGCCAGGCGCTCGATTTCCTCGCGCTCGATGGCCATGGCACGTTCGTCCTTTTCAACGCCGTGGCGGTTGAAAACGCGGACTTCGACGATGGTGCCGTAGGTTCCGGGCGGCATCCGCATCGAGGTGTCGCGGACGTCGGAGGCCTTTTCACCGAAGATGGCGCGCAGAAGCTTCTCTTCCGGCGTCATCGGGCTTTCGCCCTTCGGGGTGATCTTGCCGACCAGAATGTCGCCCGGGGCCACTTCGGCGCCGATATAGACAATGCCGGCCTCGTCGAGATTGCGAAGCGCCTCTTCCGAGACGTTCGGAATATCGCGGGTGATCTCTTCCGGTCCGAGCTTGGTGTCACGCGCCATCACCTCGAACTCGTCGATGTGGATGGAGGTGAACACGTCGTCGGAGACGATGCGCTCGGAGAGAAGGATCGAGTCCTCGTAGTTGTAGCCGTTCCAGGGCATGAACGCGACGAGCACGTTGCGGCCGAGAGCCAGATCGCCGAGATCGGTCGACGGACCGTCGGCGATGATGTCGCCCTTGTTCAGAACGTCACCGACCGTGACCAGCGGACGCTGGTTGATGCAGGTGTTCTGGTTGGAGCGCTGGAACTTCTGCAGCCGGTAGATGTCGACACCCGACCGCGAGGCTTCCAGGTCCTCGGTGGCGCGGATAACGATGCGGGTCGCATCGACCTGGTCCACCACACCGCCGCGACGGGCGGCAATGGCGGCGCCGGAATCGCGGGCGACGATCGGCTCCATGCCGGTGCCCACGAACGGAGCCTCGGCGCGAACCAGCGGAACCGCCTGACGCTGCATGTTCGATCCCATCAACGCGCGGTTGGCGTCGTCGTTCTCAAGGAACGGGATCAGGGCTGCGGCGACCGACACCAGCTGGCGCGGCGACACGTCCATCAGGTCGATGTTGTCGCGCGGGGTCATCATCACGTCGCCGGAATGGCGGCAGACGACGAACTCGTCGACAAGCTGGCCGTCTTCGCTGAGCTCGGCATTGGCCTGGGCAACGAAGTACTTGGCCTCTTCCATCGCCGAGAGATAGATCACTTCCTTGGTGACCTTGCCGTCAGCGAGCTTGCGGTACGGGCTTTCGATGAAGCCGTACTTGTTGACGCGGGCGAAGGTCGCGAGGCTGTTGATCAGACCGATGTTCGGGCCTTCCGGCGTTTCGATCGGGCAGATACGGCCATAGTGGGTCGGGTGAACGTCGCGGACTTCGAAGCCGGCGCGTTCACGCGTCAGACCGCCCGGTCCAAGCGCCGAAAGACGGCGCTTGTGGGTGATCTCGGAGAGCGGGTTGACCTGGTCCATGAACTGCGACAGCTGCGAGGAGCCGAAGAACTCGCGCACCGCGGCGGCTGCCGGCTTGGCGTTGATCAGGTCCTGCGGCATGACGGTGTCGATCTCGATCGACGACATGCGTTCCTTGATCGCACGCTCCATGCGGAGCAGGCCGAGACGGTACTGGTTTTCCATCAACTCGCCGACCGAACGCACACGGCGGTTGCCGAGGTTGTCGATGTCGTCGATCTCGCCCTTGCCGTCACGCAGGGAGACCAGCGTGCGGACGACGGCGATGATGTCTTCCTTGCGCAGAACGCGCACGGTGTCCTCGGCGTCGAGGTCGAGGCGCATGTTCATCTTGACGCGGCCAACGGCTGACAGGTCATAGCGTTCCGAATCGAAGAACAGCGAGTTGAACATGGCTTCGGCCGAATCCATGGTCGGCGGCTCACCCGGACGCATGACGCGGTAGATGTCGAACAGCGCTTCCTGGCGGGAGGTGTTCTTGTCGGCGGCAAGCGTGTTGCGGATATAGGCGCCGACATTGATGTGGTCGATGTCGAGGACCTTGATGTCGTCGTAGCCGGCCTCGATCAGATCGATCAGGTTGCCCTTGCGCTCGCCGGTCTTGGCGTCGAGCGAGAATTCCAGCTCGTCGCCGGCCTCGAGATAGACTTCGCCCGTCTCCGGGTTGACGATGTCTTCGGCCAGGTAGGAACCGACCAGGTCCTCATCGGTGGCCTTGATCGACTTGACGCCCTTCTCGGTCAGCTGCTTGAGCAGACGCGGGGTCAGCTTCTTGCCGGCCTCGACCACGACTTCGCCGGTGTCGGCGTCGATCATGTCGGCCATGGCCTTCTGGCCCTTGAGGGTCTCGGGCTGGAACGGAATCCGCCAGCCTTCCCCGTCCCGCGCATAGATCGAGTGGGTGTAGAAGGTCGACAGGATCTCTTCGGCATCCATGCCGAGCGCCATCAGCAGCGACGAGGCCGGAATCTTGCGGCGGCGGTCGATGCGGGCGTGGACGATGTCCTTGGCGTCGAACTCGATGTCGAGCCAGGAACCGCGGTAGGGAATGACGCGGGCGGCAAACAGCAGCTTGCCCGAGGAATGGCTCTTGCCCTTGTCGTGGTCGAAGAACACGCCGGGCGAACGGTGCATCTGGGAAACGATGACGCGCTCGGTGCCGTTGACGATGAAGGTGCCGTTGTCGGTCATGAGCGGCATGTCGCCCATGTAGACGTTCTGTTCCTTGATGTCCTTGATCGACTTGGCACCGGTATCCTCGTCGATATCGAACACGATCAGGCGCAGCGTCACCTTGAGCGGCGCAGCGTAGGTCAGATCGCGCTGACGGCATTCCTCAACATCGAACTTCGGCGGTTCGAACTCGTAGGACACGAACTCCAGCATTGCGCTGCCGGAAAAATCTGAAATCGGGAAAACCGATTTGAAAACTGCCTGCAATCCTTCGTCAGAACGGCCGCCGAGCGGCTCGTCCACCATCAGGAACTGGTCGTAAGATGCCTTCTGAACCTCGATGAGGTTCGGCATATCCGCCACTTCCGGGATTTTTCCGAAAATCTTGCGTACGCGCCTGCGACCGTTGAAGGAAAGGGTCTGAGCCATCGTCGCTCCTTGTCAATTTGCATCCGGGCCTGCAACAGACGAACGCCGCTGGCCAAGCGACTCCGTCATATAAATGAATTCGTTCAATCTCGTTTCATTTCCCAGAACGGCGCGGCCGGAGTGCCTTGCAGTCTGGTTCGAAACCATCCTTTTGAAGAACCCATTACCCAAAAGCCGTTTTCAGGCTTTTGGGTAATCCGTTCGTCAACAGATACGTCCGGGAACGGGGTTGCCCCGCTCCCGGACGCGATATCGTCTTACTTGACGGTGACCTTGGCGCCAGCGTCTTCAAGCTTCTTCTTGATGTCTTCAGCTTCGCCCTTGGAAATTGCTTCCTTGACAGCCTTCGGAGCAGCTTCGACCAGGTCCTTGGCTTCCTTGAGGCCGAGACCGGTGATGGCGCGGACTTCCTTGATGACGTTGATCTTGTTGGCGCCGGCTTCGGCGAGGATCACGTCGAATTCAGTCTGCTCTTCAGCGGCTTCAGCAGGAGCAGCAGCGGCGCCGGCAGCAGCAACAGCCACCGGTGCAGCGGCGGAAACGCCCCACTTTTCTTCAAGCATCTTGGACAGCTCGGCAGCTTCCAGGACGGTCAGGTTGGAAAGGTCTTCCACGATTTTGGCGAGATCAGCCATTTTCTTACTTCCTTGTATTCGGTTCGAACCGGTTTTGAACTATTTCACAGCGAAGTTCCGCCTTATGCGGCTTCGTCCTTCCGGGCGTACGCGCCGATGACGCGCGCCACCGCACCAGCGGGTGCGTTGACGATCTGGGCGATGCGCGTTGCTGGCGTCTGAATCATGCCAACAATCTTTGCGCGGAGCTCGTCGATCGACGGCATCGTGGCAAGAGCCTTGATCCCATCGGCGTCGAGTACTGTCGCCCCCATCGCGCCACCAATGATGACCAGCTTGTCACTGACCTTGGTGAACTCGACGGCGATCTTCGGAGCGGTCACCGGATCATCGCAATAGGCGATGAGCGTCTGACCGGTGAAGAGATCTGCGACCCCTTCTGACTCCGTGCCCTGAAGAGCGATCTTGGCAAGGCGGTTCTTCGCGACCTTGACGGTGCCTCCGGCTGTGCGCATGCGCGACCGAAGGTCGTTCATTTGCGCAACCGTAAGACCGGCGTAGTGGGCCACGACAACCGAACCGGCGTTGGTGAAAACACCGTTCAGTTCCGCGACGAATTCGCGTTTTTCCGCTCTATCCACTGCGTTTCTCCAGTTGGCAGATGATGCATGCACCACCTGCCGGGTTTGCCTTTGCCGCCAGGGATTCTCATCGAACCCGCAAGCGACGCTTGAGGATCCTGTCCCCTTACGCCGGAACCGATTGACGGTAGCGGCACAAGGCAAGCGAGGTTCGAACCGTAGGGGCATTCGCCCCGAAAACGGATCTTACCCGTCTCATGCAGGTCATGAATTAAGGTGAACCGGT
>JAHJUC010000110.1 GCA_018829385.1 Alphaproteobacteria bacterium | reverse complement strand
CGCAGGCCTGCACCGTGGCCCAACGTTCGTCGATCATCTCGACGAAGTGGCATTGGGTGGCGGTGTCGTCACATCCGAGGATCGTCATGATGATAAGAGCTGCCTGCATGAAAACCTCATCAATTCAAATATGAAGCGGGCTTGCCCCGCGAATGCCGCAAAAACAAGGCGGAAGCCTTGCCGGCGCGGATCCGGTCTCGGCAAGACGTCATAAAACGACAGGCGCCGGTTCAGTCCAGCGCCGCGCGGATCTTGTCCGCATTGGCCTTGAGCACATCGCCATCTTCCATCGTGCCCGTATGCGGCTTCATCGCAACACCTTCAAAGCGCGGGATCACATGCACATGCAGGTGAAACACCACCTGGCCGCCGGCGCTCTCGTTGAACTGCTGGATCGTCACCCCGTCGGCGTTAAACGCCCTGACCACCGCCCGCGCCATCTTCTGCGTCGTCGCCATCACCTGGGACAGGCTGTCGAGTTCGACGTCCAGGATATTGCGGGCAGGGGCCTTCGGGATCACCAGGCAGTGTCCGGCGCCACGCGGCATGATGTCCATGATCGCCAACGTGTGCTCGTCCTCGTAAAGCCGTTCCGCCGGCAACTCTCCGCGCAGGATTTTCGCAAACACATTGCTGTCGTCATAATGGGGCGCGGTCATCGGCAGGTCTCCGTTTGATCAGTCAGACACGTTTGTACCCGGCCCGGAACTCGGGTCAAGCGCATCGCGCGCTCATTCATCCGACGCGCGCGCCTCGCTGCCGCCCTTGCGGAACGGGCCATGCTCGCTCAGCACCTCGCCGATATGGGCGACATCGCGCCGCTCGCGCTCGAGGTAGTCGGCGACCGCGCGGCGAAGCCCGGGATGGTCGATGTAATGCGCCGAGTGGGTGGTTGCCGGCAGATAGCCGCGCGCCAGCTTGTGCTCGCCCTGCGCGCCTGCTTCGACCCGCGCCAGGCCCTTGGCGATGGCGAAATCGATCGCCTGGTGATAGCAGACCTCGAAATGCAGGAACGGATGATCCTCGACGCAGCCCCAGTGCCTGCCGTAAAGACAGTCGTCGCCAATGAAGTTGATCGCGCCGGCGATGAACCGGCCTTCGCGCCGCGCCATCACCAGGAGCACGTCTTCGGCCATGCGCTCGCCGATCAGCGAGAAGAATTTTCGTGTGAGATAGGGCCGGCCCCACTTGCGCCCGCCGGTGTCGATGTAGAAGTCGTAGAAGATATCCCAGACGCTCTCGGTCAGGTCCGCGCCGGTCAGCCATTCGATGGTGATGCCGTTTTCCAGCGCCGCCTTGCGTTCCTTCCTGAGCTGCTTGCGCTTGCGCGATGCCAGCGTGTCGAGGAAGTCGTCATAGCTGCCATAGCCGGTGTTGCGGAAATGAAACTGCTGGTCGGTCCGGTGCAGATAGCCCTCGGCCTCGAAAGCGGCGATCTCCGCTTCGCGCACGAAGGTGGCATGCACCGAGGACAGGCCGAGCTGGGTGCATAGCGATCGTCCGCCCGCGGCCAGCGCCCGCCTGCGGCTTTCATCACCGGGCCCCGGCGTGACCATCAGCCTTGGCCCGGTCGCCGGCGTGAACGGTGCGGAACATTGCAGTTTCGGATAGTACCGCCCGCCGGCGCGTTCGAAGGCGTCGGCCCAGGCATGGTCGAACACATATTCGCCCATCGAGTGGCTCTTGATGTAGGCCGGCATCGCCCCTTCGAGCGATCCGTCAGGTCCGCGCAGGACGATATGACGCGGCAGCCATCCGGTCTGCGCCGTTACCGATCCGGACTCCTCGAGCGACGACAAAAAAGCGTGGCTGACGAAAGGGTTATAGGCAATTCCGGACTCATTTTCAGAGCCAGTTGATTCAGGCCGTGAACGGCGCGACGCCCCGCCGAGACGGCTCCATTCCTCGGCCGTCACCGCCGCCATGCCTTCAATCGTCGACAGCGTGTGGTCTGTATCTTCAGTGCTCATGAGGCTCCGTCCGGCGCAGGGCTTCCGCCCGATGCAATCATGCCCTTCAACTTATGAACGCCGCCCGCTTTAACAAGGTCAGGCGTCTTCGGTCGCGTCCGGATCAAAGCCTTCGAACGTCATCTGGTCGGCGTGCGCGCTGGTCTTTTCGCGCGCCGAGGCATCGCGCACCGTCCAGGTGATGATCGGAATGCCCTGCGCCCGCTGCGCCTCGACAAAGGCGTTGGGCAAATGATGCACGCAGTAGGAGATGAAATTGAGCCCGAGCTGCATGGCCTCTTCGTGAACGAAGAATCTCTCGGGTTTCACGCCCTCGGCGGTCAGGCCGATCGGGCAGCTGGCGTCGGTTGCCTTCAGGTCGCGCAGCAGCCAATGATCGAAACTCATCAGCGCCACCGGGCCGTCATAGTTTTCCAGGCACTCGACGACGGCGTCGGCAAAGCCCTCGTCATCGCCGGGCCGGCCCTT
>JAHJUC010000109.1 GCA_018829385.1 Alphaproteobacteria bacterium | reverse complement strand
TGTTCGGCCAGGCCATGATTGATCTGGACCACGGCGCGTGGCGTGCCGCTTGCCGGCATGTGGCGGACGGCAAGCGTGGCGCCGGTGGGGCTTTGATAGGGAAAGGCAGAAAAATCGCTCATGTCCCATTGGCCATGGCCGGGGCGGGAAAATCAAGAGGGAGAGCCGGCTCTTCCGCAATCCGTTGCGCTGTCTGGCCCGCCGGTGAAGCGGCTCCGGTCCAGGTTCGCGGACGGGGTGCGCCGGAAAGATGACAGAACACTGACAATGTCGGTCAGGGGGATGTCATGAACAGGCTGGCATCTTCATCGGGCAATCACGCAAACCCATGAAGGAGACACACCATGACCAAGTCCAGGATACTGGCTGCAGCCGCCGCACTGATGCTCGCAGGCGCCGCGGTTCTGCCCAACGCCGCCTCTGCCGCATCTTTCTCGCTGAGCGATCTGTTTGGCGGCGGCCAGGCCAAGGCCGAAGGCGTCGAAAGCGCTTCGGGCAAGACGGATGATGACCGCGGCAGCGAGTCACGGGGCTCGGGATCCGACAGCGATCATGGCTCGGGCCATGACAGCGGCGAAAGCGGCGATCACGGCGACGACGGCGGCAGCGACGGCGATGGTGGCAGCAGCGGCGGTGACGGCGACGGCGGAAGTGATGGCGACGACTGAGCCGACCGCGAGGCAGTTTCGGAGAAGGGCCTTTCGAGGCCCTTTTCTGTTGCACCCGGTTGAACCGGGATGCAAATGGCGTCACCAAACGCCGGCTTGCAGGCACCGACTGGCAGGCACCGACTGGCAGGCGCCGGTCTGCGGGCATTGGCCGGCATAGCCCGGTCTTCGCATTGACTACAGCCGTGACCGGGCGTAATCCCTCTCACCCCGCCAAGGAGTGCCAACACGTGAGCGATCTGACCCTCAATCAAGCCATCGACAATATCTATGCGTCGATCACCAATGACAATGAAGAGCTCGACAGCCACATCGCGGCGCTGAAGGCCGCCATGGCGCGCGAGGGTGTCAAGGAAGCCGTGTTCGAGCCTTCCCGGCTGGCGCAGTCAAACCGGCAGGGCCGCAAGATCATGCAGTCCTATTTCCGCAAGAAGGGCGTGAGCGTCAGTTTCTCGGCCTGAGCGCCACACCCGGCCCGCACGGCCTTGATGTCTCCCCAGCATTGGCTAAAGTTCCCGGACTGAGGGTTTGGCGCCCGGCGGGACGAAACGGCAGCCGGGCCGAGATCGGGGGGTGGCGTGTCCAACGAAGATCCCATGGATGCCGGCGACCTGGACGTGGCCCTCGGCGACGACGAAAGCCTGTCGGCGGCAAAAGACCCGCGCCCGGCGGCCGCGCACCGCGGCGTACGAACCGGCTGGGGTGCGCTGGTGTTCATGCTCGGCGTCGCCTGCGGCATTCCGGTAGCGATCTTCATGCCGGGTTTCCTTTCCGACCATGGCTCCGTGGTGCTGGGCATTGTGCTTGGCGCATTGCTGTTCGTTCTCGTGGTGCTCTCGCTCATCTTCGTTTTCCGGCAGCCGTTGTGGCGCTGGCTGTTCCGGCGCACCGAAGTCGAGGTGACGCGGTTTGCCGGCCCGCTCGCCGATGTCGCCCGTTATGCGGCGGGCCAGCGGGTCGATGAAGCCACGGAGGCGGCGAAGAACTTCGCCGAGATCGCGCTGGCGCGCTACGCCTGGATCACCACGAGGCGCTGGCTGGTGGCCTCGATCACCGGGTTGATCGCGGCGATGGCGGCGCTTGCCGGTTCGGCGCTCTTGTTCGAGCAGAACAAGCTCCTGAGAGCCCAGTCGGTGCTGCTGGTCGAGCAAAACCAGCGGATCGATTTCCAGAACAGCCTGATCGACACCCAGATCCAGCTGGCGGAAGCCGAACGCAGCGCCCAGATCGGGCCGGAAGTGGTGGAGATCGGCGCTCTGATCGGCGCCGAGCGGCAGGCGTTTCTGGATCAGGGCGGCGACATCGACGATTTCGGGCTGGCGCAACTGACAAGTTCCACCCGAGGGCGCATCGTTGCCGCGAGCCTCGTGGCCCGGCCGTACCGCTACCTGGCGCCCGCCAATGCCAATCCGCGCGACAGCAACGGGCTGATCCGCACCGCGCTGGCCCGGCGCTCCGACGCGGTGGCCGACAGGAGCGTGCTCGAGACGGAGGCGCGGCCCGAGACCGAGCGGCTGGTCGACCGCTCCGTGAGCCCGGAACGCGGCGACCTGCTGACGATGCTGACCGCCAACTCCATCCTCGACACCGAGGCGCTGACTGCGCTGGGCGCCGATTTTTCCTTCGCCGAATTCCGTCGTGAACTGGCCGGCGGCCTGTCGATGCGGCATGCGAGGCTCGCCTTTGCCGACTTTTCATGGACACGGATGGTCGGTTGCCGGTTCGGCGCCGCGCAACTCGACCACGCGCGAATCGAGAATGCGGTCGTGCGCGGAACCGAGTTTTCGGCGCTGCCGGCAAGCGAGGTGAGCGAACAGTTCTCGGCCGGGGATTTCGACTACCTGCCGACCAGCATGGCCGGCATCTCGTTCCGCAACAGCGTCATCCACCGCACCGGCTTTGCCCGCGTCAACGCCATCGCGCCGGTGTTCGACAATGCCGTGGTCGCGATGGCGGATTTCACCGGGGCGTCGATCGGCGGAGCCAGCTTCCGCAACGCCATGATCATCGACAGCGTGTTTGACGGCGCGAGCCTGTTGTCGATGGATCTCGAGGAGGCGGTCGTCTTCGACCAGACATTCCTCGAAAGGCTCAAGGCCACCGCGGCGACCGGCACTTTCGTGGCGGAGCGCTGGACACTCACTCCGATCCCGGCGGGCGTAGTGGCCGATCATCCCGGCTATATCGAGATGACCAACCATGTGCCCGAAACTGCCTATGCCGGTGTCCAGGCCTGGCGCATCAACCGGGTGGCCCCGGCTTCCGAGTGACATTCCGGGTAGCCCTGCCCGCGAAGTCCTGCCCGCGAAGTCCTGCGAGGCATCATTGCCCTTCTCGCCCAATTCGACTAGACAGCGGGCAATCATCCAAATCATGTCTGGAGCGCATCGTGGCACGGCAGTTCATCTATCACATGGCGGGGCTCAACAAGTCCTATGGCGCCAAGAAGATCCTCGAAAACATTCACCTGTCGTTCTACCCGGACGCCAAGATCGGTATTCTCGGTCCCAACGGCGCGGGCAAGTCGACGGTGCTGAAAATCATGGCCGGGCTCGATTCTGAGTTCACCGGCGAGGCCTGGCTGGCCGAGGGCGCGACGCTCGGTTACCTGCCGCAGGAACCGCAGCTTGACGAAAGCCTCAACGTGCTCGGCAACGTCATGGAAGGCGTGGCCGACAAGCAGGCGATCCTCGACCGCTACAACGAACTGATGATGAACTATTCCGACGAGACCGCCGACGAGGGCGCGAAACTGCAGGACATCATCGACGCGCAGAACCTGTGGGATCTCGACAGCCAGGTGGAAATGGCGATGGAAGCGCTGCGCTGCCCGCCGCCGGAAGCTTCGGTCGACTCGCTGTCTGGCGGCGAGAAGCGCCGGGTGGCGCTCTGCGCGCTGCTGCTGCGCCAGCCCGACCTGCTGCTGCTCGACGAGCCGACCAACCACCTCGACGCCGAAAGCATCGCCTGGCTCGAGAAGCATCTCAGGGAATATCCCGGCGCCGTGATCATGATCACCCATGACCGCTACTTCCTCGACAATGTCACCGGCTGGATCCTCGAGCTCGACCGCGGCCGCGGCATTCCCTACGAGGGCAACTACACCGCCTATCTCGACGCCAAGGCCAAGCGGATGAAGCAGGAGGGCCGCGAGGAAGCCGCGCGGCAGAAATCGCTCTCGCGCGAGCAGGAATGGATCGCCTCGTCGCCGAAAGCCCGGCAGGCCAAGTCGAAGGCGCGTATCCGCGCCTATGACGAACTGGTCAAGGCGGCAAACGACCGTCGTCCGGGCGAGGCGCAGATCATCATCCCGACCGGCGAGCGGCTGGGCAACCAGGTGATCGACGTCGAGGGGATCTCGAAGGCCTATGGCGACCGGTTGCTGATCGACGACCTGAGCTTCAAGCTACCGCCCGGCGGCATTGTCGGCGTGATCGGCCCCAACGGCGCCGGCAAGACCACGCTGTTCCGGATGATCACCGGGCAGGAGAAGCCCGATTCCGGCACGGTTACCGTGGGCGATTCCGTCCACCTCTCCTATGTCGACCAGAGCCGCGATTCGCTCGATGGCTCCAAGACCGTCTGGGAAGAGATTTCGGGCGGCAACGACATCATCAAGCTCGGCAAGCACGAGATGAATTCGCGCGCCTATTGCTCGACCTTCAACTTCAAGGGCGGCGACCAGCAGCAGAAGGTGGGCACGCTTTC
>JAHJUC010000713.1 GCA_018829385.1 Alphaproteobacteria bacterium | reverse complement strand
CATCGCTGGGCGCAAGCAGTTCGGGCAGCATGCCAAGGGCATCTTCCAATCCATAAAGCCGCATCAATTCCGGATCATAGCTGCACTCCGGCAAGCGCAGCATCCCGCATCCGCTCATGTCGGACACATCCGACACCAGCCGACCGGTCAGCTTGTAGGTGATGTAATCCTTGCACAACAGCACTGTCGCGGCTTTGGCGTAAATCTCCGGGGCTTCCCGCTTGACCCAGGCCAGCAGCGTCGGCGTCTGCGATGGCCATGGTTTTTGCAGACACAACTGCTGCAATTGATCGCCGGCTTCTCCCGCCGCAAGCTCCTCGGCCAGCTGCGCCGCGCGGCTGTCGAGAGACTGGATGCCGAGCAGAGGCTCTTGCGCCTTGTCCAAAAGATAAAGCCCGTTCCCGTGCCCGGCACATCCCACGCCGGCAATATCGCGCGCGTCGATGCCTGCCTTGTCGATGCAGGCACGAATGGCCTGATGGGCATTGCGCCAGAGTTCACCCAGATCGCGCTCGACATACCCGGGTTGGGGAACCGAGGTCTGACCATCGAGCGTGTGCATGGCAATCTGGTTGCCATCGAGATCAAACAGCACCGCCTTGATCACCGTGTTGCCGGCGTCCAGGCCCAGAAGATAGCGTGCCGGCTCAGCCACGATTGTAGATATCCCATGCTTCATCACCGGATGCGCCGTGATGGATCATCGCCATCAGGGCGTTGACCACGGCTTTCGGGTTGTCATGCTGATAGATGTTGCGGCCATAGACCATGCCCTTTGCACCCTGCCCCATCAGCTGGGCCGATTTCTGCAGCACCGTTTTCAGATCCTCCTTGCCGCCGCCGCGCACCAGAACGGGTACTCTTGCGGTCTCGATGACCCGGTGGAAGTCTTCGGGATTTGCCGTCGGGTCGGCCTTGATGATGTCGGCCCCCATTTCGCTAGCCAGGCGCACCAGCGTGATGATCTTCTCCGCGTCGCCATCGACCTGATAGCCGCCGCGCACATCGTTCGGCAGCATGACCAGGGGTTCGATCATCAACGGCATGCCGTATGTGTGACAGGCGGCGCGCACCCGGCTGATGTTCTTGACGCACTGGCGGAACAGATCCGGCTCGTCGGGCAGCATGAACAGGTTGACGACCACGCAGGCGGCGTCCATTTCCAGCGCTCCAATGATCGGTTCGTCATGGTTCTGCAACTCAGACCACATCACCCGGTGCCGCTGGTCATTGTAGGGATTGCCCATGTCGATGCGCATGACCAGCGCCGGCTTGTCCTTTTCCGGCCGGCTCTGCAGCAGGTCCGCCTGCCCGTAGGCCATCTGGATGGCATCGGGTTTTGCGTCGATCAGGGTGCCGACCACATTCCCCATGTTTTCCAGCCCCCGCAAGAAGCTTGGTTCATTGCACACGCCATGATCCAGTGCGACATCGAGGCAGCCTCCATTGGTGAACATCCGGTTCATCCGGGCTTTTGAGCTTAGTCGCATTTTCTTTTCCTTTCGAGGCTTCGCTGTTCCAGCGTCTCTGGCGAGACACCGTAGAAAGTGTTGAGCTCATTGATGAAGGCATCGGTCTCCTGCTGCATGCGTGCAGCATCCCAGCCGAGTTCATCCGCCGCAACCGTGGCGATGGCTGTGATGAGATCGCTTGAGATTTCGCCCGTGATCGCCAGTCCCGTCCGGCGCAGGACAAGATCGCCGAGCCGGACAACCACCTCGTGCCGGATCAGGAACCGGATTTCACCAGTTGTCATCGTGGACGAGGCAACGAGCCGGTCGTCATGATCGCAGCCGGCGCAAAATGACAGCACGTCATCGGCCCTCGTACCGTAGGCATCAACCAGATAGGCGGCGCGATCCTTCTCGACGGCGTAGCGCTCCGCAAGCGTCCGGACCAGGTCCTGCGGCTCGGCGGGATAGCCCGCCCCCCCGCCGATCGGCAGATTCAGCGTCGTGGTCTTGCGCTCATGCCCAAGCTCCGACATCACTTCGTCGGCGGCCTGTTCGGCAAACGCGCGAAAGGTCGTCCACTTGCCGCCAACCATGCAGAACTGGGGGACGGGTCCCTCCAGGCGATGGACAAAGTGCCCGCGCGTGATCCGTCCGGTGAACTTGTGGTCGCTCTTGGGGAGAGGCCGGATTCCACTGTAGCTGAAGACGACGTCATCGTCCGAAACGGCAATCTCCGGGAAGGTCAGCTTCAGCGACTGCAGGATGTAATCCTGTTCCTCCGGCTCGCATCGCACCCGTTCGACGCTGTCGACCCGGATATCCGTCGAGCCGGCCAGTACCTTGCCGAGATAGGGAAACACGATGCAGACCCGGCCGTCGATGTTCTCGAAAAACACCATGTATCCGCCGAGCGCCTCGTACAGCGCTGGATTGTCCAGAATGATATGCGAGCCCTTGGTGCCGGAAACCAGGGTTTCGGGCCGTTTCCGGTCGCCGGAAAAGTCTCGGATTGCCTCGTTGAGCCACGCGCCGGTGGCGTTGACGATGGTTTTGCAGGATATCGGCATTTTTTCGCCGGATTGTGTGTCGGTCACCGAAAACTCGGATCCCTCCATGCGGATTTCGCAATAGTTCACCGCAACGCTTTCCGGCGCGAGCCGCATCGCATCGATCACCAGTTCGACACCAAGGCGCTCGGGATAGCTGATCCAGGCATCGTGATAGGTGGCAGAAAACTTCAGGCTGCGGGTCAGCTCCGGCCAGTGCCGGAATGTCTCGTCTCTCCCCTGGAAACTGTGCCTGGGCAGAAGCCGGCGCTTGCGCGTCACGAAGTCGTAGAGAACCAGGCCGATCTTGATCGGCAACGCACCACGGCGCGCGGGCTTGCTGCTCAGGCCCAGGAACCCGGCGGCGCCGTTCAGGAGGCCCGAGAAGATCGAAGCTATCGGGATGACGGTGGGAAGCGGCCGCACAAAATGCGGAGCATTGTGCAGCAGCGCATCGCGTTCCCTGAGCGATTCCTGGACAAGATCGAATTCGCCGTTTTCAAGATAGCGAAGTCCGCCATGGATCATTCGCGAAGGGGCTGCGCTGCAGCCCGAACAATAGTCGTTTCGCTCGACCAGCAGCACGCGCAGCCCTTGCAGCGCAAGCTCCCGGAAGACCCCGATGCCATTGATCCCGCCACCAACGACAACGACGTCAAAAGCTCCGTTCTGACGGATTTGATCAATACTGTCGCTTCGCTGTTTAGGCATAACTTCTCCGTTCATCACCGGGTCGGGTGATGTCCGCACTTGTTTCCGGTGATCTGAAATGCGTCAGGCGTCGAGATTGGTCAGATGCGTTGCTGCTGCCTCATTTATCCTGTTGAGTTCCTCCGACGTCAGGCGGATACGCCCCGCCCGTGCATTCTCGCGTGCCTGCTCGGGGTTGCGCGCTCCGCACAGCGAAAACGTGATGCCCGGCTGCTGCACGGTCCAGGCAATCACGATCTGGGCGCTGGTTGCCTGGTGACGGTCCGCGATCGGCTTCAGCTCCGCCATCAGACCCGCGATTTTCTCGCGATTGGAGATGGAGAACCGCGGATTGTCCTTGCGTTGATCGTCTCCCGAGAAGGTTCGATCCGGGCCCATCTTTCCCGAAAGCAAGCCCAGCGCCAACGACGAGTAGCTCAGCGTCGAAATGCCGTGTTCGGCACATATGGGCAGGAGGGTGGATTCGATATCCCGCCTGACCATGCTGTATTCTTCCTGGATTGCATCGAGTTGACCCGACGCAGCATAGGCCTTGAGGTCGTCGACAGAGACATTGCTGGCCCCGATCGCCCGGATCTTGCCCTGCGATTTGAGCAACTCCAACGCCTCCATCGTCTCGCCAAGCGGTGTCGTCGGGTCCTGCCAATGGGTAATGTAAAGGTCGATATGATCGGTCTTCAAACGCGTGAGGCTTTGCTCGACCTCATGCAGGATCGAGTCCTTGCCGAGATACCGGTGAACCGGCTTGCCGTCATAATCGAAGAAATGGTTGCCCTTTTGAGTGTGCCAGACCAGACCGCACTTGGTTGCCAGAACCACCTTGTCGCGGCGGCCTTGAATGGCCTTGCCGACAATGGCTTCGGAAAGACCCTGTCCGTAGGCCGGCGCGGTATCGATCAGGGAAACGCCTTCTTCAATTGATTCCTGGATGGCGGCGATCGACTGCCTTTCCTCGGTACCGCCCCACATCCAGCCGCCAATCGCCCAGGTGCCAAGGCCAACCACCGAGGCTTCTATGCCGGAATTGCCGATCGGGCGGGTGAGCATTTCATGCGACATGTCTTTCCTCTCGAATATTTTCCAGCACTGCGGCTGCGGTCTGCTCATCGACGATGAGGGAATTGAACAAATGCCCGGCAAGTGCCGCGCAAATCGGCTCGACTTTCTCTTCGCCCGACGCGACGCCGATGGTGACGGGACACTGCGCCAGTTCCGACGGGCTCAGCGCGACGATGCGGGAGTTGAGCGGATAGTCCGCGACCGACCCATCCTGCAGGATCAGATGAGCCAGGAACTCCCCCGTCACGCCGCCTTCGATAAGCAGCTCCCGGCCGGGATTGGGGCCGGGATGCAGATCAAAGTAACTCGAACCCGGTGTGCGAATGGAGCCGACACCGACCACCGCAACCGACGCGTTGCGCGCAAGGTCGAGGACTTCCTTGATCGATCCCATTTCCATCAGCATGTCGCGCTGTTCGCGGCTTTCGGCAAACAGCGGCGCGTGAAGCAGCATGGCCGTTCCGCCCAGCCGTTCCGCCAGCTGCGTCGCGAGATGATTGACGTCAGTGTAGTATTTTCCCTGCACGCCGCCGGTAAGCGGCACCACCTTCACGTCGAAGGATTGATCGGGGTTCAGGTTCTGCACCATCGCACTGACCGCCTTGCCGCCGGTAATCGCAATCACGTCGCCGTCGCGAATGGTCTCAAGCAGATGGTTGGCCGCCGCACGCCCGACCTGCTGAAGGTTGGTGTGCGGATTGCCCGCGACCGCCGGCGTCACGATGGCGCTTGCAAGGTTGGTGCTCGCCACCAGTCCCTTCTCCAGATCCACAAGTGGCTGGTAGGGACTCTCGATCACGATCTTGACCATGCCCATTCGCTTTCCCTGGGCGATCAGCCGATTGACTTTCGACGTCGAGAGATTGAGCCGCACGGCAATTTCGGACTGCTTCATTTCCTCCAGATAATGGAGGCTGAGCACCGTGTACATTTGCCGTATGGATTCAAACTCTTCCTTGTTCTCAACCATCTTGGTTTCCCGTTCGCGGTCCCGCATCTCAGTCACCTGCGCCGCTTGTTCAGATAATGATCGATCGTCACTGCAGAGAGCAGTATCGAACCCCGGATGATATCCTGCCAATAGACCGATACATCAAGCAGGGCGAGGGAACTGGATACCACCGACAAGAGAATGACACCCAGTATTGCGCCGAAAATCGTCCCGGTTCCCCCTGAAAGGCTGGCACCGCCGATCACCGCCGCGGCAATGACGTTCAACTCCATGCCCATGCCGAATGTCGGTTGGGCGGAGCCGAACCGCGCCATATAGATGATACCGGCAACACCACAGAGCGCCGAGCAAAGCGTGGTGGTGAAGAACACGACGCGCTTGGTGCGTATGCCGGAATAGGCGGCAGCCTTCTCGTTGCTGCCTGTGTAGAACACCTTGCGGAATATGGTGGTCCGCCGCAGCATGAAATCGGATGCGACCACGACCACCAGGAAGATGACGATGACGACCGGAATGACCCCGATAGACCCCTGTCCGATGAACTTGAACTCCGGCGGAAGGGTATAGAGGCCGATGGGCCGCCCGCCCGTTCCCAGGAGGCAGGCGCCACGCGCGATCACCATGACGGCAAGGGACACGATGAAATGGTGCAGCCCGACGGTGGTGACGAAAAAGCCCATGATCGCACCGATGCCGGTACAGGCAAGAATGGCCAGCGCCGATGCCGTCCACGGATCAACTCCAGCCAGGAACAGCAAGCCGGCAATCACCATGGCAAGGGCGGTCACCGACCCGACGGACAGATCAATGCCACCGGAAATAAGCAGGATTGTCATGCCGACAACGACAATGCCTTCGACCGCAAAGGCCATCGCCATTGCCCGCATGTTCACCCAAGTCAGGAAATACGGGGACGCAAACGACATGACGATGAAAAGAGCCACGATGATCAGCACCAGGCCGGTTTCCCGCATGCGGAAAAGCCTCCGGACCGCATCCATGATGCCGTTCGAGGATGGTGGCTGCTGACCGACCCCGTCGAACGTGGCGGCCTTGGTTTCCTGTGTCATTGAACGGCCTCCAACCGCTTGTCCAACACCGAAGCGCGGTACATGATGTTTTCCTCTGTCATGTCGTTTCCACTCAACTCGCCGCTGATCCGGCCTTCACGCACCACCAGCACTCGATCGCAAACACCGATGAGTTCCGGCAACTCGGACGAGATCATGACGATGCCCACGCCCTTGCGCGCGAGATCCCGAAGGATCCGGTGGATCTCCGATTTTGCTCCGACGTCGACGCCTCGCGTCGGCTCGTCGAGAAAGATGACTTTCGGATTGACCGAAAGCAGCTTGGCAATGGCGACCTTTTGCTGATTGCCGCCTGAGAGGTTTGAGACCGGTTCGCCGACATGACCGCATTTGAGGTTGAGCATCGCGCCGAGCCTCCTGGCCAACCCGGCCTCCAGCCGATCGTTGATGATGCCGAGCTGCGAGGAAACCTGTTCGAGCGACAATGCGGAAACATTCTCGGCAATCGACATGTCCAGAAACAGGCCGTCGCCCTTCCGGTCTTCGGACAGGTAAACCAGCCCCTCGGCAATGCTCTCCTGGTAATGCGACGTGTCGAGTTGCCGCCCATTGAGCACGATCTCGCCTGTCACCTCTCCTTCAAGCTTGCAAATGCCCTTCACGATCTCGCTTCGCCCGGCCCCGATCAGGCCGGCAAGACCGAGAATCTCGCCTTGCCGGAGATCGAAGGAAATATCGGCAAACCGGCGCTTCTCCGTCAGCTGGCGAACCGAAAGAATCACGGAGTCCGACTTCTCGTTCTCGCCTTGCTTTTCCGGGTAGAGCTTGTCGATCACGCGCCCGACCATCGCGTTGACGATCTCGGTCGGCGTTGTTTCGGCAACATTGCGGGTGGTGATGTATTGCCCGTCCCGGAACACCGAGACACGGTCGCAATTGTCAAAGATCTCGACCATCCGGTGCGAGATGTAGATGATGGAGATGCCCTGGCTGACCAGCTTGCGCATGATGTCGAACAGGATCTGCGCTTCCTTTTCGGTCAGTGCGGCGGTGGGCTCATCGAGGATCAGCACCCGGCAATCGAGCGTCAGCGCCTTGGCAATCTCGACCAGCTGCTGCTGGGAAATCGACAGGCTGCGGACCAGGGCTGAGGGGTTGATGTCGCCAAGACGGCGAAGCACCTCGGCCGCCTTCTCTGCCAGCCTGGTGTAATTCATCAGCGGCGCGCGGCTGATATTGGTCGTCGCCATGAAGATGTTCTCGGCCACGCTGATATCCGGACACAGCGCGATTTCCTGATGCACGAACCCGATGCCCAGCCTCTGGGCGACGGCGGGCGATGCGATGTTGACCTTCTGCCCATCGAAGCGGATCTCGCCGCTGTCGGGACGCACGATGCCATCGATCACGTTCATCAGCGTCGATTTGCCCGCGCCGTTCTCGCCGGCGATGGCGTGCACCTCGCCCTTGCGCAACTCGAAGCTGACATCCCGCAGCGCCTGGATGGCGCCGAACGATTTGCTGAGATTGCTAATCTGTAAGATCAGATCGCTGGTCATGACTATCTTGACTCTGCTGTTCACGCGACGACATGCGCCGTTGGCTTGGGTTGCCCGCGCGGTCAAGGGACAGACGCGGGCAACCGGTTCATGGACGCTGCTTCGCGCCGATCTAGTTTGGATCGCGACCTTCCATGTAGGCGTTCAGATCGAACGAATCGGCGTTGTCCTTGGTGATCACCGAGAACCCGTTGTCGACATAGGGGATTTGCACCGGGTTGTAGCCGGACACCTTGTAGTCGTTGAACGGATCGAACATGTCCGAGTGCGCCGCCATGAACAGCGATACAAAACCCATGAAACCCTGCATGCCCTGATTGGGATTGAGCGCCATGTGAATGTTGCCGGCCTTGATGTGTTCGAGGGTCGTCGGCGTCACATCGGCATGCATGATCAGAACGTCGGCCTTGGCCTCAAGCACCGCCGCGACCGCACCTTCCGCGGAGCCCGCTTCCGGGATCCACAGGGCGCCGAGATTGGGATTTGCCTGAAGAATGGACGCCGTTGCGCGATAAGCCGCATTGCTGTCCTGATTGGTCGCCTGGCGGCCAACCAGCTTCATGTTCGGGAAGTGCTCTTCCATGTAGGCGAGAAGAGCGGTGACGCGCAGGTCGTGATTGCTTTGCCCCGGGTTTTCAAGCACCGCGTACTCGGCACTGTCGCCAATCTGCTTGACGATCTCTTCCGCCGCGAACTTGGCTTCGGCCAGATTGTCCGAGGTGATGTAGGCGGTCCGCTTCGATTTGGGCGAATCAGCCGCAAACGTGACAACCTCGACGCCGCCTTCGATCGCCCGGTTGATCGGCTCGATGAACGGATCGGACTGCATCGGGTGCAGGAGAATGCCGGCAGGCTGCTTCACCAGGTCCTGCTCAAACGATGCAATCTGCTTGGTGATGTCATAATCGGGCGTACCCGAAAATGCCGTTTCGCAGCCCATGGCTGCCGCTGCCTGCTTGAACCCCTGGTAGACGGGAACCCAGTAGGGATGAGCCGAAACCATCACGTTCATGACATAGGTTTCACCCGGCTCGCACTGGAACTTGCTCTGCGCTGATGCTGCACCCGGAAATGCGAATGCAACTGCCATTGCGGCCGCGGACAATGCCGTGGCCAATTGATCGATCTTCATGATGTTCCTCCACGTTATATCTTGCCCTCGCTCCAAGCCGTAAAATTGCGGCCTTCCATGCAAGATATTTCAGTATGCGACATTTATCGCAACAGCGCGATCTAACCTCCACTCCGGTTGACTGTCAACCGCTTTTACATTTTTTTCATTCTGTGAAATTTATTTCAATAAGCGGCGTTCGTCAATCCGTCCAACCTCGCCTCTGTTGAGATATGTGCACAGGAGTGCCGGCGTTGACCGGGCAGGCCGGCAGACCGCTTGCGGTTTGCCGCTGTTTTGACGCTTGCGGGAACCGCGCACCAAGGCGGTGTCGACCGGGGTCGGGTCAAGGCTCTCGAGCTTGTTGGAACCCGGACGTTTGGTTTGGGCGCAAGGGCGTGGTGGTACGGAGACTCGATGTAAATGGCGGCGTCGCCCGTTCAGAGGGCACCCGATTCAGGTGTCCCCCTCGAGGACAAGGTTCCGTGGTCGCCAGGACCGCGATCAGCCTTCATACCATCGGATCAGTTGAAATCGTCCGGCAGCAGATCAGTTGGCATGTTCCGGTAGCAGACCGGGCGCAGGAAGCGGCGGATCGACAGGGTCCCGACCGAGGTCGCGCCGAAATT
>JAHJUC010000712.1 GCA_018829385.1 Alphaproteobacteria bacterium | reverse complement strand
GGGTTGCGTGTCCGAGGATCGTAAGACCAGATTTGAAGCTTATTTCGATTCGCTGGCGAAATGTCTTGATGATCTCAATCGGCTCAGCCTGTCGCCGAGCGAAGCGCAGAAGCATGACCTGGCGCTCAACAGGGACGGGATACGCCGGACCGCCTTTCAGCTGCTGTCCTATCCCGATATTTCTCTGGAGCGGATCCTGGCGATCTGGCCTGAATTGTCTGTGCATGGTCAGAAGATCCTCAACGCGGCTGCCGTGGATGCGGTCTATGCGGTTTATCTGGATCGGCAGAAACAGGATATTGCCGAGCGCCGTCGCGAGGAGAACCGACTTATCCCGGACGGTTTCCGCTATGACAATCTGCCGGGATTGTCGCATGAGTTGAAAACGAAGCTCGAGCGGATCCGTCCGCCCTCCGTCGGTCATGCAGAACGGATCGAGGGCATGACTCCCGCGGCGATCGCTCTGCTTCTTGCGCATCTGCGCAGGAGTTCGAACGGCGACGAAGTCGTATTGGCGGGATAAATGGCGGTGATGGTTACTCCGGAGGGCTTTTTCCCCGATTCCCGGTTTGTTTCACGTGAAACATGGGACAAGCTGCGCATCTATGCCGGCCTGGTGCAAAAGTGGCAGGCGTCAATTAATCTGATCTCCCCGAAAACCCTTCCGGAGCTGTGGGAAAGGCATATCCTTGACAGCCTGCAGCTCTATCGTCTGAAGCCGGAACCCCTGACCTGGCTCGACATGGGCAGCGGCGCGGGATTTCCCGGGCTGGTGACAGCCATATGCCTGGCGGAAAAAGGCCAGGGTTGGGTCAATCTGGTCGAAAGTAACAACAAGAAGGCGGCTTTTCTTCGCCAGGTGATTCTTGAGACAGGGGCAAGAGCCAGCGTGTTTCCGATGCGAATCGAGGATGCTCGGGCAAAAACAGGGAAAATCGATGCGATTTCCGCTCGCGCGCTGGCATCCTTGAGCGATTTGCTGGCTTATGCAGCGCCCTATGCCGAAGATAATCCATCACTGCAGATGTGGTTTCACAAAGGATTGGATTATCTTGGAGAAGTCAGATCAGCACGTGACCTTTGGTGCTTTGATCTGGTAGAACATCATAGTCTGGCGCAGGATGGATCGGCACTCCTGGAGATCAGCAATCTTTCCAAGCGCAACTAGGCCGCGGACCCTCTCGATGCAAGTTTCGAAGAACCGGATCATCACCATCGCCAACCAGAAGGGCGGTGTTGGCAAGACAACCACCGCCATCAATCTTGCCACAGCTTTGGCTGCGATTGGCGAGGAAGTGTTGATCGTCGATATCGATCCGCAGGGCAATGCCAGCACCGGGCTGGGTATTGACCGCAAGGATCGCGGCGTTTCCGCCTATGACCTTCTGACCCAGAATGCGACCGTTGGCGAGACGGTGATGCAGACGGCAGTGCCGCATCTGAGCATCATTCCATCAACGATGGACCTGCTCGGGGTGGAAATGGAAATTGCCGGCACCCCGGACAGGGTATTTCGCCTGCGCAAGGCGCTGCAGACGGAGGAAGCCAAGCGGTACAGCTACGTGCTGATTGATTGCCCGCCGTCGCTCAACCTTTTGACCATGAATGCCATGGCCGCCGCGCATTCGATCCTTGTGCCGCTGCAGTGCGAGTTTTTCGCACTTGAAGGGTTGAGCCAGCTTCTCGAGACGGTTGGCCAGGTGCGCGATTCGCTCAATCCTACGCTGGATATCCAGGGCATCGTCATGACCATGTATGATGCGCGCAACAATCTGGCGCTGCAGGTGGTGGAAGATGTCCGGTCGCACCTGGGCGACAAGGTGTACAGAACCCTGATTCCGCGGAATGTCCGCGTTTCGGAGGCGCCCTCCTATGGCAAGCCGGCGATATTGTATGATCTGAAATGTGCCGGCAGCCAGGCTTATTTGCAGCTGGCTTCCGAGGTTATTCAGCGGGAACGCAATCGTAAGGCTGCCTGACCCCCGGGGGGCAGACAGCAAGAGTGGATATGACGATGTCAGACGATGTATCAAAAAAACGCCTCGGGCGAGGCCTGGCGGCTCTGATCGGCGAGATCGACCAGCCGATCCAATCCCAGTCCAAGCCGGCCGTTTCCGCCGATCGGACCGTGCCGATCGAGCATGTCAGCCGCAACCCGCGCAATCCGCGGCGGAGTTTCGATCCAGCCGATCTTGAGGACCTGTCGAGATCGATCCGGCAGCACGGAATCGTCCAGCCCGTGATGGTGCGCCGGGCAGGCGAGGACCGCTACGAGATCATTGCCGGCGAACGCCGCTGGCGGGCCGCCCAGATGGCTGGTCTGGTGGATATCCCGGTGATTGTCCGCGACGTCGACGACCGGACAGCGCTAGAAATAGCCATTGTCGAGAACGTGCAGCGTGCCGATCTCAATGCGCTTGAAGAGGCGCAAGGCTACGAGCAGCTGATCGCGCAGTATGGCTATACCCAGAACGATCTCGGTGAAGTGATCGGAAAAAGCCGCAGCCATGTGGCCAATTCGCTGCGCCTGCTCAAACTGCCTGACGAAGTGCGGCAGATGCTTGCTGACGGTGCCCTGTCCGCGGGCCATGCCCGCGCCATCGTTTCGACCTCCGATCCGGTTCGGCTGGCGCGGAAGATCGCAGATGAGGGGCTGTCTGTTCGCGACGCGGAAAAACTGGCTCAGAAGGATGCCGAACAGGCCGCCAATCCCGGAGGGCTGGAGACCAAGTCCGCCGGTCGCTCCGACGAAAAGGATGCGGATACGCTGGCGCTTGAGAGAAGCCTGTCGGACGTGCTCGGACTGAAGGTTCAGCTGGCGCACAAGGGGCAAGGCGGCCAGCTGCGGATAGAGTACAAGTCGCTTGAGCAGCTTGATGAACTCTGCCGGCTGCTGGGCGACAAATAAGAGTCTTCACAACAAGACAGGAAATCAGCGGCTGAGCAGGCAGGTTCTCAACAGGGCCTGGCGCGCAATCGAGGCCTCGAGATGCGGCCGGCGCCTCGTCTCCAAAACCGCATCGGACAGCCGGCGCATTTCACGATTGATGGCTTCAAGCCGCCAGTGACGAAGCGCGCGCTCGACAACGGGCTTGCGCTTGAAATGGATGCCGCGTCCTTTCTCGGTCAAGGCCTGGGCGGGCTGGCGGCCGTGATTCTCGACCAGAGCGCGCATGGCATCGAGTTGCTCGAACTGCATGATGCAGCTGCGCAGCACCAGAAAGACCGAAGTTTTTGAAGCGAGGATGCGTTCGAGCGCGGCCTCCAGCTGTACAGGGTTGCCGGAAAAAACCGCATCAACGGCGTCGTCCACAGACAAGGCTGCGACATCGCCGATCGCCTCGATGACATCGGTATCGGTGACCTGGCCTGAGCCATGGCAATAAAGTGCAAGCTTTTTCAATTCGTTACGGCTAGCCAACCGGTCACCGCCAAGAAGTTGGGCGAGGCGCTGGCGCGCGTCGGCCTGGATCGTCAGCCCCGCACCGCCGAGTTCCTCATCGATCAATGTCTGGATCCCACGCGCGTCATCGGCATAGCAGGGAATGGCAAGCGCTGAGCGGGCGTTCTCGACCAGCTTGCGCAGAGCGCTGCCCTTTTTCAGGTCGCCCGCTTCTATAAGGAGATGCGAGGAACCGGGCTCGGTTTCCGTCAATGCGGTGAGAGCCTGTACAAGGCTCCGTTCGTTGCCAGCGTTCTTGACCCAGACCAGCCGGTCGCCGCCAAACAGGCTGATGGCGCCAAACTCATCGGCCAGGCGACCCGGATCACCGGAAAGGTCGGATGCCTCGAGCTTCAGAACCGCAAAATCATCCTTCAGGTCGACGCCGGTCTTGGCAGCGATCTCGGCAGCCCGTTCGGACACCAGCCCGCGATCGGGGCCATAGACCAGCACGATCCGGTAGGGTGTGCCCTCGCGCCTGACAAATCCGGAAAATTCATGGGATTTGAGTTGTGCCATGATGCGCGATCAAGCCTGTTCGAGGTTTATCGTGCGAGGGCTGCAGCAACATCCGCACGGACAAGGGCTGCCACCTGGCGCGCGGCCCGGTTTTCGGCTTCCAGCTTGGCCCGTTCCTGGGCGAAATTCTGTGACGGCAGATCGAGCTGTGCATCGGCAAACCGCGAACCGGATTTGATCGTCTCGCCGGTGCTTTCCGACTTGAGCACGTAGGTGGCCGTTACCGTGGTACGGGCTGCGGAAAACTCGTTGTCGACGCCGCCCGGCAGCAGGCCGCTGACGCTTGATGTCACGTCCAGTTCAAGCCGGTAGGCGCCGCCCTGTCGTTCACCGCCGAAGCCCAGCACCAACTGGTTGCGGACAACCTGTTCGACCCGCGAATCGGC
>JAHJUC010000711.1 GCA_018829385.1 Alphaproteobacteria bacterium | reverse complement strand
CGAACCGCGCAACTGCTGGGTCAGCCGCGCGACGCTGCCCCGATGCGGCCGTTCAGCCCGGATGACATGAAGAACGCCACGGTCTACGGCGCCGCGCGCCTGGCCACCTCCGGGCTGGAGATCACCGACGGCGCCGATCATTCCTATGCGCTGGTTCTGCATGACGACGGACGCGGGGTGGTCTCGGAAATCGAGTATCTCGACACCCGCTCACGCTCCGAAGGCAACAAGAGCGTGCGGTTCCTTCCCAATCGCTGGCTCAGCCGTGTCCTGCCGGGACTGGACGATGTCGGCAGCGAAAACGACATTACCCGCGACGAGATCGTCCGCCTGTTCGGCATTTTCGGCCAGAAGGTCGTTGTCGACCAGTCCCAGGTCAAGCCGGGCGGGCTCGCCGGCGGCCAGGACCAGCATGTCGAGATTTCCTGGAAACGCAGGAATTCCGATGTCGAGTTCACGGTCGGCGATATCATCGTCCGCCAGCCCCGAAGTCGCTTGGCGGGAACCTAGAGGGCGCAAGATGGCGGTGATTGGTATCGAGTTCACATCCGGAATTGCACAAGTGATAATCACCCTGTTGCTGATCGCCGCCGTGGTCGCGGCGGCCTGGCTGGTCAGGCGGCTGCGCCAGAGCGAAGCCCAGCTGGCCGCGATCCGGCGCGAGAACGCAAAGCTGCGCAACGAAATCGCCAATATCACCGGCTGGACCACCAATGGCCGGCTTCCCGAAGATTGGCAGGAGCGCCTGCGTAACGAAAAGGCCGGGGCTGCGGGCGCAATGCCGGCCGCTGGCGCCGAGGCGCCGCGGGAACCTCTGTTGATGGCTGCCCACAAGGCGCTGGCTTCGGTCGAGCCGCCGCACTTTGCCTCCGGCGACAGCGTCGAAGAGGTCAGCCGCACCCACAAGCGGATCGTTGATCTGGTCGAGGGTCTGGCCGTCGAGCGCATCGATCCGGTGCCGGCGCTGGCCAATGGGGACATGGACAGGCTCATGTGCTTCTGGCGCCGCATGGAGGCCTATTTTCCGGATCGGGAGGAGACCGATGCCTACAGCCTTGCCGCCCATGCCGTTGTCGATCTGCTCAAGCGCCGGCAGGTCAAGGTCATAGCACCGCGGCCGCTTTCGGTGGAAAGCGTCAAGAACTGCGTTTTCACCACCGATGACAGCGAGAAGCTCAGGGACATCCCGCGCATCCGCACTGCGGCGTTAGGGGTGAATTCGCGCTTTAGCAATCCGCAGGGAGGAGAGGAACTGGTGATCGATTGCGAACGTCCCGGATGGAGTGGCCCGAACGGTCGCAAGAACCCTCGAATACTGATCCTTGATCGATCATGGTGAGGCGCGGACTTTTTCATGTCTCTTGGTAATCCAGTCCGTTTCAGCGACGAGTCCGACCGTCCGGTCATCATGATTCCGGTCAAGCTGGATCTGCGCGACAACCAGGCCTTCTGGCGCCGCAACGTCTTTGCCATTCCGAAGTCGGGCCTGCTGGGGTGGCTGTTCAAGAAGGGCAGCAAGGCCGCGCGCGATTTCCCCTGGGTCGTTGGCGGAAACCCGGACCCCGGCAAGCGCGCCGGCTGGTTCCAGGTCTCGCGTGGCTCGGTCGACGAGGTCCTCTACAACATCACCGACAAGCTGATCATCGGAACGGCCAACGGCAGTGAAGTGGTCGAGGTCGCCTTTCAGCACCTGACCTTTGTCTCGGGCCCCGGCGGAGTGTGTGACACCGCGTCCGAAAGGGGGCTCGAGGAGAGGATTTCGGAAAGCCTGGGGTCGACCCTGAAAGGCTATTTCGATCCGACCATCGGCGTTAGGGTCGACTGCATGGTCAACCCGGCGCTGCCGGCCAATCAGCTCAACATGTATCTGGGGCAGGGGATCTTCGTGCCCCGCCGCGGTGAACGGCCGATCGGCTGGATCCGCTATTTCCCCGACCCCAACAGGCGGGACCAATACAACGAACCGGAACTGCTCGATGGCCGTCCGGCCGGTCTCTACAAGGGTCAGGGCGGCCTTGTGATCGGCATTGGCGAAGGCCTTCTTCACGCAGGCATCGATCTCGGCTCCGACGAGGAAGTGCAGTCGCCCTTCATGTTCATCAACAAGGATGCGGTTATCGCGCCGGCCAACGAGGAGCCGCGGGCGCGCGGTGTCGACGCCCGGCTTTCCTTCTGCCGCAGCCATGGCAACGAACCCGTGCCGACGCGGGTGCCGTGCACCGACGATTATTGCGATATCGCCTGGAAGATCGATTTCGTCGGCACCGCCCAGGTTCCCGGAAGGCTGGAAATCTGCGTGGATTCCCGCAGATCGCGGCTGCACTGGACCCCGACCAACGGGTGCAATGCCGCCATCAGCTCCCTGCTGTTCGATCTGCGGGATTTCTCGCATCGCGACGTCGACCGTTTGTGGATCGATCTCGACCGGGACAACATCCTGACCGCCTATGCGCTGCAGGTTGCGCGCGTTTCGCTTGTCTGG
>JAHJUC010000710.1 GCA_018829385.1 Alphaproteobacteria bacterium | reverse complement strand
GAATGCCGCAGCCATGTGGCAGATGCTCGTGGACGCGCTCGATGCCCAGCCTCCGGCAATACCTCCGGGGTTGAGCGCCATCGGGCAGGAGGAACAGCAGGTTCACGACCTCTATTCGAGCTTCCTCGTCCCCGACGGCGATCTGCAGTCCACCGAGCCGGAAGAGACCGTGGCCGAGCGAGCGCATTACTGGGCCATTGTCGAAGCCCCGTCGGGCAGCAGCCTGCTGTCGCTGCCGGTGCCGTGGTACGACAAGGACGGCAGTTCGCGGGATGTCGGCATTCTCGTCCGGCATGTCTCCGATGATTCGAGCCTTGCCGAGGTTGCCGTCAGGGATCCCGATATCGCCGCCATGCTGGGCTACCTGCGCAACAACCGCCTCACCGAGGCGGCTTTCGTGGCAAAGGATTACGAACGCTGGCTCTGGAGCAAGCGCCGCAACCCGTTTGCCGCGGCCGCCGGCGGCGATGTGCTGCTGGCCACGCAACTGGGTTTCGAGAACGCCCCGTGGACGGACTGGATCCGCAATCTCAATGCATGGTTTCCCACCATACCCGATGGCGCGGTGCTGGAGGGCTACATGTGCCTGAACGGCCCGAAACCGCTTCGCGACTTCGAGCGCGCGGCTGAGTGCTTCCAGAGCGCCTTCGAACGCGGCATCCCGCACTACACCATCGGATTGTCCTGGCTCCGGAGCGGCCTGCGGTCGCTTGCGGGCGATTTCGGCCATCTCAGGGATGCGGCCGAGACCGTCTCGCTGGCATCACGGCTGTCGGAGACCTCGCAGGTGTTTTCGTCGTTCCGGTTGAAGCGGGAGCAGGCAAATGACTGATTTCTTTACGATCGACATGCTGCCGGCGCGTGAGGGCGACTGCATCTGGATCGAGTACGGGAATGAATCGAACACACACCGGATCCTGATCGATGGCGGCCGGTCCAGCGCCTATGACACGGTGAAAGAGCGGTTCGACGCCTTGCCGGATGCCGAACGCGAGCTGGAACTCCTGGTCTGCACCCATGTCGACGCCGATCACATCGAGGGCCTGCTCAAGCTGATCGAGGATCCCGCGCTGCCGGTCAGCTTCAAGGATGTCTGGTTCAACGGCTATGTCCACCTGACTCGGCCCACCGGAGCCGAGACCTTCGGCGCAAAACAGGGCGAACAGCTGACCGATGGCATTGTCGACCGGCGCTGGAGCTGGAACGGCGCCTTCGGCCATCAGTCTGTGGTGGTCGGCGATAACGGGCCGCTGCCTTCCGTCACGCTTGCCGGCGGGATGAAGGTCACGCTGCTGTCGCCGCACTGGCCGGCGCTGGAAGCGCTCAGGCCGGTCTGGAAGAGGGAATGCGAGAAGGCCGGCCTGATCCCCGGTGTCCAGGCGCGTCCGGAGGTCGACGACGGGCTGGAGCGCTTCGGCGGGCTTTCGTCGGCCAAGGTTCGTGAGCTTGCGGCGGCGCCCTACAAGAAGGACGGGTCGAAGGCGAACGGCTCCTCGATTGCCCTGCTGCTGGAGTACGGCGGCAAGACGGCGCTGCTTGCGGGCGATGCCCATGGCGAGGCGCTGCAGGCATCGATCGGGCGGCTGACCGGCGGCGGCAAGCTCGCCGTCGACGTGCTGAAGCTGTCGCACCACGGCAGCCAGGGGACCCTGCCGCCATCGCTCATGGACGCGGTCGACTGCGACAGCTTCCTGGTCTCGACCGACGGCTCGCGGCATGGCCACCCCGACCGGGAGGCGATCGCCCGGTTGGCGGTTTCCCGTGAGGGCGGGTTTTCGCTGATCGGCAATTACCGCTCGGCGGAAATGCTCGAATGGGACCAGACCGCCCTGAAGCGGGCTTTTGGTTACAGCGTGCGGCTGCCGGGCAACAGTGAGCCGGACGGCATCATGCGCCACCGGCTTCTGTGACTGAGGCTTCCGTAACAGGGGCTTCCGTCACGGAAGCTGGCGGCAGCCGCCGGAATCCCGCGCCGGTGAAAGGACGGGAGTGACGTGTCGCATCACGACGGGTAAACTTTGTCACATATTCGTGTCTTGATTTTGTTGCGCTGCAGCATTAAATCGGAGCCAGGATATTTCGGGAGGAATGACCGTTGGAGGTCGACAATGCTCTTGAAGTTTCTGTTCAAACCGCGTGAACCGCAATTCGCCCTGGGCGATGACATCAGGCTGAGATATCTCGGCCCCTCGGACGCGGCCGCTTTCCGCGACCATATCCACGAGCTTCACTTCGAGGATTTCCGCGACCGTTTCAACGGCCTGGTGTCCGACTACTGGCTCGACAAATACATCGCCCGGTCGCTGAACGAGGCCATCGTCATCGGCGCCTTTGCCGGGGATCACCTGGTCGGCGTCGGCGAGCTGCACACCGGCGGCAGGATCCAGCCGGGGCAGGGCGAATCGGCCTTCTCGGTGGCGTCGGACTGGCGGCACAAGGGGCTTGGCACCATCCTCCTGAAGGCGATGCTGCGCGCCGCCTCGGAGAACGATATCTCCACCATCATCGTCATGACCGGCTCGCAGAACCACGCGATGAAGGCGCTGGCGCGGCGCTTCGGCGCCAAGATGCAGTTTGCCGGCGACCAGTCGGTGGGCCG
>JAHJUC010000108.1 GCA_018829385.1 Alphaproteobacteria bacterium | reverse complement strand
GCGAAACTGGTCGCGCGCGACGATCTGCGCGCGCCGCCCCTTGCGGGCTTTCTCGCCATGGATGACCCGGCGTTCCGGACTTTTTTCTCCGGCTCTCCGGTCAAGCGCATCGGCCGTGACAGGTTTCTGCGCAATGTGCTGGTGGCAGCGGGCAACAGCGGGGCGCCGGATCTCGTTCCGTCCTGCGAAGCCTTGCTGAAGGACGCGTCGCCGCTGGTCAGGGGGGCCGCCGTCTGGGCTCTGTCGCGACTGGTTGCACCCGACCGGCTGCGTCGGCTTGCTGCCGAGGCTGGTCAGGAGCCTGAAGCGGAGGTCAGGGAAGAATGGCGGATGGCGCTCGGCGCGGGAAATGAACAGGAACAGGGGTGAACCCATGAGAATGATGATCTTCGGCGCCGGGTTTTCCGGTCTTGCGATTGCCCGGGCGCTTGCCGGCGACTGCGATCTTGCCGGCGGCACCACGCGAAGCCCGGAACGGTTTGCGGCGTTGCAAGGCGCCGGCCTGACACCGTTCGTCTATCAAGGTGGCATGCCATCGGATGATCTGGCCGCCGCACTAAGCGGGATCACCCATCTGGTGATGTCGATTGCACCCGATAGCGGCGGCGACCCGCTGCTCGAAGCCTTTGCCGGCGGACTGCGGCAATCGATGCCGAAGCTCGAGTGGATCGGCTATCTCTCCACCGTCGGCGTCTATGGTGACCATGACGGCGACTGGGTTGACGAGGACACTGCGTGCAAGCCGGTCTCCAGGCGTTCGGTCGCACGTCTGGCGGCAGAAGACGGCTGGATCCGGCTGGCTGCCGAAGCCGGCGTGCCGCTTGCCATCATCCGGCTCTCCGGGATCTATGGTCCCGGCCGCAATGCGCTCAAGACGGCCCACGAGGGCAAGGCGCGGCGGTTGATCAAGCCGGGTCAGGTGTTCAACCGCATTCATGTCGCCGACATCGGCGGCGCCACCGCGCTGCTCGCCAGGCAGCGGCTTGGCGGCATCTACAATGTCACCGACGACATGCCGGCCCCGCCGCAGGACGTCGTCAGCGAGGCGGCGCGGATCATGGGGCTCGAACCGCCCGCCGAGATCGATTTCGAAACCGCAGACCTGTCGCCGATGGCGCGGTCGTTTTATGGCGAAAACAAGCGCGTCTCCAACGCCAGGATCAAGGCGGCCGGATACAGTTTCCTGTATCCTGACTATTTCACCGGGCTTTCGGCCCTGTATCGTGACGGAACCTGGAAGGGATAGGGGCCGCGGACTGCAACAAACGGCAACAATAAGTGAACTTGGCGATCTTCTTTTGGCCTGCTTAACTCTCCAGTACCCGCGGCATCACCAAGAGGGATTCCAAATTGACTTCAACCACTCTCAACGCCCGGGCCGCCGGATTGTTCCTTGCAGGCCTGATGACTGCTGCAGCCACTCTTTCCGCCGTCAGCCCGGCCTCCGCCGCCGAGCCATCCTGCGGGCGCGCCTCATGGTATGCCCTGACCTCGATGACCGCGTCTGGCGAGCGCATGGATCCGTCGAAACTGACGGCCGCCCATCCGCGCCTTCGTTTCGGCACCAGGGTCGAGGTGGTCAATCCGCGCAACGGCAAATCCGTCGTGGTCCGCATCAATGACCGCGGTCCCTTCGTCAAGGGCCGCATCATCGACGTCTCCAAGGCGGCCGCGGGACATCTGGGCATGATCAACTCCGGCGTCGCAAAAGTGTGCTACCGCGTGGTTTCCTGATCCAATCCGCTTGCCAGCCCCGTTTGTCTCGCTATTGTAGCCAGGCATGTATTCTTTCAAGGGGTTACAGCGCTGGTGTGCGTCCGGTCGAGCGCACCGCGCTGGCAAGGGCGGGCAACGATGGAAAGCGCGGAAATTCTGGGGCGACAGCAGGCCCTGACCAGGGAGATTGCCTCGCGGCGCGATGATCTGGTGGCCCTGACCCAGGATCTGATTCGCATCCCGACGCTCAACCCGCCTGGCGATTTCTATCGCGACATCTGCGAATATCTGGCCCGTCGTCTCCGAAAATCCGGTTTCGACATCAAGCTGCTGCGGGCCGAAGGCACGCCCGGCGACAGCGAGCGTCATCCGCGCTGGAACGTCATCTGCCGCCGCGAGGGCGGTCGCTCCGGCCCCTGCGTGCATTTCAATTCCCATATCGACGTGGTCTCGACGGGTGCCGGCTGGACCTTCGATCCCTTTGCCGGAACCGTTTCGGACGGAAAGGTCTATGGCCGCGGCGCCTGCGACATGAAGGGCGGGTTGGCGGCTTCCATCATCGCTGCCGAAGCCTTTGTTGCGCTCTGGCCGGAATATCCCGGCGCCATCGAGATATCCGGCACCGCCGACGAGGAAACCGGCGGCTATGGCGGCGTCGCCTGGCTGGCCGAGCAGGGCTATTTCTCGCCCGAGCGCGTGCAGCACGTGATCATCCCCGAGCCGCTCAACAAGGACCGGATCTGCCTTGGCCACCGCGGCGTCATGTGGGCCCAGATCAAGACCCATGGCCGCATTGCCCATGGCTCGATGCCGTTCCTGGGGGATTGCGCTGTCCGTCACATGGGAGCGGTCATCGCCGAAATGGAAGCATCGCTGTTTCCGGCTCTGGCCAGCAGGCACACCGCCATGCCGGTGGTGCCCGACGGCGCCCGGCAATCCACCATGAACATCAACTCGCTGCACGGCGGGCAGGCCGAGCCAGATCCGGATTTCACCGGCTTCCCCTCGGCCTGCGTGCCCGACGAGGCGCGCATGATCATCGACCGGCGCTACCTGATCGAGGAACAGGCCGAGGAGGTGCGCGAGGAGATCGTCTCGCTGCTCGAGCGGGTCAAGGCCGAACGAAAAGACTTCCGCTACGATTTCGAGGAACTCTGGCAGGTCAGCCCGACCATGACATCGGTCGATGCGCCGGTGGTCAAGGCGGTCGAGCGCGGCATCCGCTCCGCGCTCGCCTGCGAGCCGGTGCATGTCGTCTCGCCCGGCACCTACGATCAGAAACATATTGACCGCATTGGTCGCTTGAAAGACTGTATCGCCTATGGCCCCGGCATCCTCGATCTGGCGCATCAGCCGGACGAGTATGTGGGGATCGACGACATGGTCGATTCGGCAAGGGTTATGGCCTTTGCCTTGGACGATCTTCTGCACGGACGCGCGTAAGACGTAAGCCGTGCCAACGGGAGCGAAGGAAGCAGACATGACAAAGAATCCGATTGCGGCGACAGCCGTTTCGTTACTGGCTCTGGGCCTGGCGCTCGGAGTGACGCCGGCCATGGCCGCCAAGATGGATGTGACCATCGGCATGCAGCTCGAGCCGCCGAATCTCGATCCGACCGGCGGCGCCGCCGCGGCCATCGACGAGGTGGTCTACGCCAACGTGTTTGAAGGCCTCACCCGCTTCGGCGCCGATGGCTCGATCCTGCCGGCGCTGGCCGAAAGCTGGGAGATTTCCGGCGATGGCCTCGTCTACACCTTCAAGCTGCACACCGGTGTGAAGTTCCATGACGGTTCGGATTTCAACGCCGATGACGTCAAGTTCTCGCTCGACCGCGCCCGCGCGGAAGGGTCGACCAACGCCCAGAAGGCCCTGTTCGCCGACATCGCCTCGGTCGACGTGGTCGATCCGGCCACCGTCAAGGTGACCCTGTCCAAGCCCAACGGCTCGTTCCTGTTCAACATGGCCTGGGGCGATGCGGTCATCGTCGCGCCGGAGACGGCAGCCGACAACGCCGCCAAGCCGGTCGGCACCGGTCCGTTCACGCTCACCGAATGGGTCAAGGGCGACCGTGTCGAACTCGGCCGTTACGACGGTTATTGGGGGACACCGGTCAAGCTCGACAAGGTGACCTTCAAGTTCATCTCCGACCCGACCGCGGCCTTTGCCGCGATGATGGCCGGCGACCTTGACGCCTACCCGGCCTTCCCCGCACCGGAAAACCTGGTGCAGTTCGAGGCCGATCCGCGCTTCGAGGTGATCACCGGCTCGTCCGAGGGCGAAACCATCCTTGCCATGAACAACAAGAAGGCGCCGCTCGACAACATCAAGGTGCGTCAGGCCATCGCCCATGCGATCGATCGCCAGGCGATCATTGATGGCGCCATGTTCGGCTACGGCACGCCGATCGGCACCCACTTCGCCCCGCACAACCCGGCCTATGTCGACCTGACCGCCCAGTCGGCCTATGATCCGGCGCAGTCCAAGGCGCTGCTGGCGGAAGCCGGTGTCAGCGACCTCACCCTGTCGCTGAAGCTGCCGCCGCCGAGCTATGCCCGTCGCGGCGGCGAGATCATCGCGGCCCAGCTGCGTGAGGTCGGCATCAATACCGAGATCACCAATGTCGAATGGGCGCAGTGGCTCGATGATGTGTTCAAGGCCAAGAACTTCGACCTGACCATCGTCTCGCACACCGAACCGATGGATATCGGCATCTATGCCCGCGACGACTACTACTTCCAGTACGGCGATGCTGACTTCAAGGCGATCATGGCGGACCTCGCCAACGCCACCGACCCGGCCAAGCGCACCGAGCTGATGCAGGCGGCGCAGAAGAAGATCGCCGACGATTATGTCAACGGCTACCTGTTCCAGCTTGCCCGCGCCGGCGTCATCAGCGCCAAGCTCAAGGGTATCTGGCCCAACTCGCCGACCCAGGCCAACGACATGACCGGCGTCTACTGGGAAGATTGAGCGTTTCGATATTCGCGATGGCCGGGTCTGAACCCGGCCATCGCACCACCATGCCCGTGGATCATGCCCCCCTGGATCATGCCCGATGACCGCCTATCTCCTGCGGCGCCTGCTTTCCCTGTCGCTCAGCCTGATTGCCGCAAGCCTGGTCATCTTCCTGGTGATGGAAGTGGTGCCCGGCGATCCCGCGTCCTTCATGATGGGCATCAATGCCGATCCCCAGGCTGTCGCCGCATTGCGTACTCAGCTTGGCCTCGATGAGCCCCTGCTTCTGCGGTATCTCGGATGGGTTGCGGG
>JAHJUC010000709.1 GCA_018829385.1 Alphaproteobacteria bacterium | reverse complement strand
CCCCGGAGAAGCAGGGGCGATTTACGCTGCTCCGCCGTCCGGTTCAAGTCCGACTCACGGCCCGCTCACCAATAAAACCGGTGAATCTTAAATCATTGCTAACCATGCGCCATTCCGGCAACACTGCGGCGGATCAGGTCGAGCGCCAGCACGGTCAGGCAGATCTTGAAGATGAGCTGAAAGCGGCTTTCCGGGGTCTTGCGCAGGATGTGGGTCCCCACCCAGGTTCCCGCCAGTCCGGTGAGAATCATCGCCGCGATCAAGGCCAGCCACGGCCCGAAGGCAAAGCCGGCAAGCGCGAAAGCCGCCGTCTTGACCAGATGCTGGAGACTCATCACCGCCGCCGTGGTGGCCTGAAACCGCAGCCGGTCGGGAAAGGCCTTGGACAGGACCACGGCGTTGAACGGGCCGGTGGCGCCGAAGATCATGGTCAGGAAGGTGGTGATGGCTCCCGTCACCGCGAACCCCGGCAACCTGATCGCGGCGAGACGGGGCAGCCGCATCCAGGTGATCAACAGGATGAACCCGCCAAGTGCGGCCTTGAGCATGGAATCAGACAGCGCCCCGACCACCGAGCTGCCGGCCCAGGCTCCCGGCACGGCGCCGATGAAGAAGGCCGCCAGGCAGAGCCAGGCCACATGGCTGCGCAACATGGCGGCGCGGCCGACATTCGATCCCAGTTGCACCACGCCATGGACGGGAATGATGGCCGCGACCGGCGCCAGGTATCCCATCAGTGCGAGCAAGGCCACTCCGCCGCCAATGCCGACCGAGACGGTCAGCGCGGAGGTGAAGAAACTGGCGGTTATCAGGACAGCCGCCGCCCAGGCATCAAGCCCCGGCGGCAGCAAGGCTGCAATCAATGGCCCGTTCAGGCTTCGCTTCCGGTGCCGCTGTACTGGCCGTGCGGCCGGTAGCGGGTGAGGTAGCTCGGCAGAATCGCTTCCACGGTGGTCTGCGGAACGCCGAGACCGGCGAGGGTGCGGTTGTCATTGGTCGCCGCGGCCGAGACGACGTTGTCGCTCTTGAGCAGGACCACCTGGTCATCGGTCAACGGCGGATCGATGAAGGGGATGAATGTGGCGATCTTGCCGATCAGCGAGGCCAGCCCCCAGGGCAGCGGCAGCAGGGCGCGCTTGCGCTGGGTGATCTCGAGGATTTCTTCCAGCACTTCCTTGAAGCTCATCACCCGCGGGCCGCCGAGTTCATAGATCCTGCCGCCGGGCACCGCGCCGTCGACGCTGCGGGCGACGGCTTCGGCGACATCGCCGACATAGACCGGCTGGAACCGGGTCTCGCCACCGCCGATGAGCGGCAGGGCGGGCGAGAAGCGGGCCATTTCGGCGAATTTGTTGAAGAAGCCGTCTTCCGGACCGAACACGATCGAGGGACGCAGGATCACTGCATCGGGCAGGACCTTGAGGACCGCGGCTTCGGCCAGGCCCTTGGACCGGGCGTAATCGGAGTCCGAATCGACATCGGCGCCGATAGCCGAGATATGGGTGAGGCCGGCGCCTGCCGCCCGGGCAGCTTCAGCCACCGCGCGGGCGCCGAAGTCCTGCACCGCACCGAAGGTGTTGCGTCCGGACTCAAACAGGATGCCGACGCAGTTGACGACGTAATCCGCGCCGATGACCGCCCGGTCGACCGAATCCCGGTTCCTCAGATTGGCCTGGACGGCAACGATCTGGCCAACACCGCCCAGGGGCTGAAGATGCCCGGCGAGGTCGGGCCGGCGGACGGCCACGCGGATGCGGTATCCCCGCCGCGCGAGCGCACGCACGACGTGGCGGCCAACAAAGCCGGACCCGCCGAACACCGTGACGAGCTTGGGTTGATTGAGCGATGTCATCTGTGCACTCCCTTGGCAGGATCATTGGGGCCAGATGTTTTCGCATGCGCAAAAAGATTCGGCCGCAGTCCACCCAAGCTCATAATCAAAAACCCGGGCAAGGTGAAGGGCTCCACCACCCCGTGCGGGGATTAATCGCGGGCTTCGGTGGTTTCAGGCGTCGTGGCCCTTGATGATCAGCAGCTCGCCATCGGAAAATTCCTGACGGATGGCCCTGGCCTTCTGATAGGTTTCGGAATTGTAGCAGGCCAGCGCCGCCTCGTAACTCGGAAACTCGATCACGACATTGCGTGACCGCGCCTGGCCTTCGACCGGATCGAACTCGCCGCCCCGGACCAGAAACGTCGCCCCGAATTCCTTGTAGGCCGGCGTCGCGGTCTCGATATAGGCCTTGTATGCTTCGGGATCGTGCACATCGATGCGGCCGATCCAGTATCCCTTCGCCATGCTTGCCTTCCCTTCTTAT
>JAHJUC010000107.1 GCA_018829385.1 Alphaproteobacteria bacterium | reverse complement strand
GTCACTTCGGCCGGCTGCAGCGCGTTGACGATGAAGCTTGCAGGCGACGGCGACCACGGGATGATGTCGATCTTCTCGCCCTGCAGCTCGCCAACGACGGCCTGCACGCGGCTGCCGCGCATACCGACGCAGGCGCCGACGGGGTCGATGGAGGAATCGTTGGAAATCACGGCGATCTTGGCGCGGCTGCCCGGATCGCGGGCGACAGAGCGGATCTCGATGATGCCGTCGTAGATTTCCGGCACTTCCATCTGGAACAGCTTGACCATGAACTGCGGATGGGTGCGCGAGAGGAAGATCTGCGGGCCGCGCTGTTCGCGGCGGACGTCGTAGACATAGGCGCGGACGCGGTCGCCGTAGCGGAAAGCCTCGCGCGGGATGGTTTCATCGCGGCGGATGATGCCTTCGCCACGGCCGAGATCGACAATGACATTGCCGTATTCGACGCGCTTGACGGTGCCGTTGACGATCTCGCCGATGCGGTCCTTGAACTCATCGAACTGGCGGTCGCGCTCGGCTTCGCGCACCTTCTGCACGATCACCTGCTTGGCCGACTGGGCGGCGATGCGGCCAAAATCCATCGGCGGCAGCGGATCGGCGATGAAATCGCCGAGCTGCGCATCGGGATTGCGGTCGCGGGCCAGCGCCAGCGGGATCTGCAGCGAATAGTCTTCGGCGTGATCAACGACTTCCAGCAGGCGCTGGAGGCGGATTTCGCCGGTCTTGGCATTGATGTCGGCGCGGATGTTGGATTCCGACCCGTAGCGCGAACGTGCGGCTTTCTGGATCGCGTCCGCCATAGCGGCAATGACGATCTCGCGGTCAATGGACTTCTCGCGAGCGACCGCGTCAGCGATCTGAAGAAGCTCAAGCCTGTTTGCACTGACTGCCATGTCTGTCTCCATATGTCGGGCCGCGGCTTGCGGCCCTGCTCTGGTTTGGGTCCGTCAAGCGGACCGGATCAAAGGCACCCCGAAGGGCGTTCGCAAATTCGTTCAACCCGTCTCAGGCCGGATCGCCGGCTTCGGGATCTTCCGGGATTTCCCCGGCATCGTTTTCATTGGCCGCCTGCGCCGCCTTCGCGGCCTTGTCGGCGCGCAGCGATTCGCGGATCAGGTCGTCGGTCAGCACCAGCTTGGCTTCGGCAAGCGCCGAAAACGGGATCACCGCGATATTCTCTTCACCGTAGGCCGGCTGGTCGCGCTCAACCGAGAAACCGGTCTCGGTGACATCGCGGATGTAACCCCGGAACCGCTTGCGGCCGTTGATCAGCACGGACGCGTCACAGCGGGCGAGATGACCTTCCCAGCGGACGAAATCGGATTTGCGCACCAGCGGGCGGTCAATGCCGGGCGACGATATTTCCAGATGATACGCCTTCTCGACCGGGTCCTCAACATCAAGGACCGGGGAGATCGCGCGGGACACCGCTTCGCAATCCTCGACGCTCATGGTGCCGTCGTTGCGCTCGGCCATGATCTGCAGGGTCAGACCGTTCTGGCCGGAGAGGCGAACCCGCACCAGGCGCATGTCCAGCGCCTCGATCACGGGCTCGACAATTTCGGCAATGCGCGCGTCAACACCGGTTTCCGTAACCAGTCTGTCATCATTGGGCATTGCGGTTTCGTCTGTCATCGGGACCTTGTCCTGGCTGCTGCATGCACCCGCCAACCTCCCGGAGGATTCAGGGGGGTAAAACATGCAGCACATTGAAAGTGCTGCAGCGTCCTTTGGAGTCCTCCCCGAGGCAACGCGCGCTGCAATGGTTCAACCGATCGCCTGGCAACAAAAAAGAGCGGGTCCTCGCGGGCCCACCCTTGTTCATAGCGATCAAGAATTTGAAGTCCATATAGACTCATTTGACCGCTTCGGCAAGGGAATTCCGGTATTCGACCACGGGCGGACCTTAAAGCCGTCGTTGCGGGCGGCGGCGCATTACCCGAGGCGTACGAATTCCAGGTAGCAGGGCGTGCGGCCTTCGCGGATGGCCTTGGCCTCGTAGCGGGTGCCGGGCCAGCCCTGCCAGGGCTCGCGCCAGTCCGCGGCCTTGCGGGCGGTCCACTCGAAACCCGGATGGGCGGCAATGTGGGCCAGCGTCCAGTTGACATAGGTATCTATATCAGACGCGAAGCAAAAGCGGCCGCCGGGTTTTAGGACGCGGGCGAAGCGGTCGAGGTTGAGCCTGGAAACGAAACGGCGCTTCCAGTGCTTCTTCTTGGGCCATGGATCGGGGTAGAGCAGATCGATGTGGTCGAGGCAGGCATCGGGCAACCAGTCGAGCACCCGCGTGGCGTCGTCGTCATAAAGGCGGATGTTCTCCACCCCTTCCGCCTCAACGCCCGCCACCAGCTTGGCCATGGAATTGACGAAGGGTTCAACGCCGATGAAGCCGGTGCCGGGGGCATGGTGGGCCCGGTGAAGCAGATGCTCGCCTCCGCCAAAGCCGATCTCCAGCCTCGTCGTCGAGACCGGTTTCGGCCAAAGCGCTGACAGCGAAACGGGCGGCGGAGAAGAAATATCAAGCTTCAGCACCGGCAGAAGCGCTGACAGCGCCTCGGCCTGCGGCGCCTTGAGCGTCTTCCCCTTGCGGCGACCGTAGAATGCCTCGGTCGACCGGCTGCGCCGTTGCGGGCCTGTCATCGCTTTGCCCCTCTAGTGCATGTCGCACTCAAATGGATTCATTTGAGCGCGACACGCATTACTTCAAGAGTTTACAGCGACCTTTGCGCATCCAATTGGATGCGCGGCGCTGTAGAGAGCTTCAGCCCTTGAGGGCTTCCTTGAGCGGCTTGACCAGATCAAGCTTTTCCCACGAGAACGAACCGTCACGACCCGCCTTGCGGCCGAAATGGCCATAGGCAGCGGTGCGCGCATAGATCGGCTTGTTGAGATCAAGATGGGTGCGGATGCCGCGCGGCGTCAGGTCCATCACCTTGGGCAGCGCCTCTTCGAGGGCAGCCTCGGAGATCTTTCCGGTGTCATGGAAATTGACGTTGATCGACAGCGGCTGGGCAACGCCGATGGCATAGGCCAGCTGGATGGTGCAGCGCTCGGCGAGACCGGCGGCAATCGCGTTCTTGGCCAGGTAGCGCGCGGCGTAGGCTGCCGACCGGTCGACCTTGGTGGTGTCCTTGCCGGAGAAGGCGCCGCCGCCATGGGGTGCTGCGCCACCATAGGTGTCGACGATGATCTTGCGGCCGGTCAGGCCTGCGTCGCCGTCGGGACCGCCGATTTCGAACTTGCCGGTCGGATTGACATACCACTTGCAATCGTCGGCGATCTTGAGACCGGTGAGCGCCTCGCGGATGTAGGGCTCGACGACCTGGCGCACCTTGGCCGAATCCCAGCTTCCGTCGAGGTGCTGGGTCGACAGCACGATGGAGACGACTTCCGACGGCTTGCCGTCGACATAGCGCACGGTGACCTGGCTCTTCGCATCGGGACCGAGCTTGCCGACGTCGCCCTCGCCCTTGTGGCGGGCGGCGGCGAGCAATTCGAGGATCTTGTGGCTGTAGTAGATCGGCGCCGGCATCAGTTCCGGCGTCTCGTTGCAGGCGTAGCCGAACATGATGCCCTGGTCGCCGGCGCCTTCAGAGCCCTGATGATCGGCCGCATTGTCGACGCCCTGCGCGATGTGGGCGGACTGGAAATGCAGCAGAACCTCGACCTTGGCGGTCTTCCAGTGAAAGCCTTCCTGCTCGTAACCGATCGACTTGATGGCCTTGCGGGCGGCGGACTTGAACTTGGCCGGATTGATGACTTCCTTGCCGTTCTTGTCGAGCTTGACCAGCGATGGCGGCACGCGAACCTCGCCGGCGATCACGACGCGGTTGGTCGTCGCCAGCGTTTCGCAGGCAACGCGCACGCTCCACGGATCAACACCGGTTTTCTTCGCCTCGCGATAGACCAGATCGACGATCTCGTCCGAAATGCGGTCGCACACCTTGTCGGGATGACCTTCGGATACGGATTCACTGGTAAAAAGGAAAGTCGAGCGCTCCATGGCAGGCTCCATCAGATTGAAGTGGTCGAGAACGTTTAGTGGCAACGCATGATTCTGACAAGGTCAGAATGACATAAATATATCTTGATATGATTAGATTGGATCCCTGACCCAGCCGGCCCGTCCGGCATATGGCCAGGGGAGGCCGCCGGAACAAAAGCGCCGCGTCCGAACTCGACGAGTACGGCACGCGGCGCTTTTACAGCTGAAATCCTGCCCGGACCCATCCGGTTACGGAAACAGGATGTTCAGTCGGAGTCCGGTTCGGATGCCAGCGACTTGACCAGGTCCACCAGCTTGCGCCGGACCTTGGGGTCAGGGATCTTGATGAAGGCCCGGTTGAGCTGCAACCCTTCGGACGAAGACAGGAAGTCGACCACATAGTTCGAGCTGTTGGCCTCGGCCATTCCCGGCTGGGCCGTCGCCGGATCGCCGGGGGCATCTTCAAAGAAGAAACTGACCGGAACATTCAGAATGGTCGAGATGTTCTGCAAGCGGCTGGCACCAACACGGTTGGTGCCCTTTTCATATTTCTGGATCTGCTGAAAGGTGATGCCTAACGCTTCTCCGAGCTTCTCCTGGCTCATGCCCAGCATGGTGCGCCGAAGACGGATCCGGCTGCCGACATGGATGTCGATCGGATTGGGCTTTTTCTTGTTTTCAATCATACTTTCGTCCTGACAAGAGCCTCGGCTCTATTGTTGCTTTATCCCGCTTTGATTGCAGTTCAAAAAAACCGGAGGAACCCGGTCAGTTGGTCCATGATCAAGACGGGAATTGGGTTGACGAAAACAACTATGCTATTTTGGGGGTTTTGCGTCAATCAAACCGTTGATTTTTACTTGTACGAGCAAAGAGCGCCATCACCACCATTATGGCGATTATCAATCCAAAGTTAAATCGCCTAATTCTTATAAGCGAAAATTGGTCAGAGCGGGACGGCAACCGGACATCGAAAACGCCGGCCTCGCCAAGCGGCAGACTGCCGACGATGCGGCCCCCGGCGTCGACCACGGCGGAAATGCCGCTGTTGGCTGCGCGGACAAGCGGAAGCCGGGTCTCGACAGCCCGCAGCTGCGCCTGGTGCAGGTGCTGATAGGGGCCCGGCGTGCTGCCGTACCAGGCATCATTGGTCAGATTGAGCAGCAAATCCCCCCTGCCTTCAGGCACGATCGACAGATCCGGGAAGATCGCCTCGTAGCAAATCAGCGGAACGGCACCCAGTCCGCCGGGCAAAGTCAGCATGCCGCGCCGGTCGGCGGCGGAAAACCCGCCAAAGGTTTCGGCGACCGGCGTCAGACCGAGACGCCGAAGCGACGCCTCGAATGGCAGATACTCGCCGAAGGGAACCAGATGCGCCTTGTCGGCGGATCCGATGATCTGGCCCTCGTCGTCAATGACGTAAATGGTGTTGTAGTAACGTTGTGCCGCGCCTCCGGCCCCGTCCTCGAACCGGACTGCGCCGGTTATCAGGGTCTGGCCGACCTGCAGCATGTCGGCAATGCGCGAGAGAGCGCCGGGGTTCTCCGTGAGCAGGAACGGCAGCGCGGTCTCGGGCCAGACGATGTGGGTGGGGCGCGGCTCGCCCTCGCGCGGCGCCAGGGCGCTGAACGCCAGCAAACGCGAGAATATCCGCTCGCGCTCGTCCAGATCCCACTTTTCCGACTGATCGATAGCCGGCTGCACAATCCGGATCACGGCCTCGGCGGGCGTCAGACCGGAGCGGTCGAGACGATGAAGCGCAAACCAGCCATAGCCGACATGGGCGGAAAAAAGCAGCAGTGCCAAGACCATACCGGCTACCGCGCCGCGCCTCGTGCCGATCAGGG
>JAHJUC010000708.1 GCA_018829385.1 Alphaproteobacteria bacterium | reverse complement strand
TCTCGACCGGGTCGGCATTGCCAATGCCACGCGCCGACTGCGGGAATATCCGCACGAGATGTCCGGCGGCATGAACCAGCGCATCATGATTGCCATGGCGCTCGCCGGCGAGCCCGACCTGCTGATCGCCGACGAGCCGACCACGGCGCTTGATGCCACCATCCAGGCGCAGATCCTTGATCTGCTGACGGAGTTGCGCCGCGATACCGGCATGGCGCTGGTGCTGATTTCCCATGATCTGGGCGTCGTCGCCGACATGAGCGACCGGGTGGCGGTGATGTATGGCGGGCGGGTGATCGAGGAGGCCGATACCGGCTCGCTGTTTGACAGCCCGGCGCACCCCTACACCAAGGGCCTGATCGCGGCGCTTCCGGACATCGACGGTCCGCGCCGGCGTCTCGAATCCATTCCCGGAACCGTTCCGGCTCCCGACCGGCTGCCGCCCGGCTGCAGCTTTGCGCCACGCTGCGCGATCGCCAGCAAGATCTGCGATGCCAGGATGCCGGCATTCCTGCCCTATGGCGAATCGCAAAGTCATTTTGCTGCCTGTGTGAAATGCAGGGATGAGAAGCCGATGGAGACGGCGCTGCTTCCCGATGCCAAGCGGGCGATGGTGCCGGCATGAGCGCCCTGTTGCAGGTCAAGGATCTGAAGCGGCACTATGAGGTGCATATCCCCGAAGGCCTGTTTGGCCGCAAGGCTTCGCTCAAGGCGGTCGATGGCGTTTCCTTCGCGATCGAGAAGGGCCGTACCTTGGGTCTGGTCGGGGAATCGGGCTGCGGCAAGTCGACCACGGCAAAGCTGGTACTGGGCTTGATACCTGCGACCGCGGGCACAGTGGAATTTGCCGGAACGCGCGTGACCGCCAGGCACGATGCACAATGGCGGGCGATGCGGCGGCGGATGCAGATGATTTACCAGGATCCGCTGGGCGCCCTCGACCGGCGACTGCCGGTGATCACCCAGATCGCCGAACCGTTCGAGATTCACCATCCTGAAATGCCGGCAGCAGAGCGGACCGAACGCTCTGCCCTTCTGATGGAGTCCGTCGGGCTCAGGCCGGACATGGCCATGCGCTATCCGCACGAGCTTTCAGGCGGGCAACGCCAGCGCGTGGTGATCGCGCGGGCGCTGGCGCTGGATCCGGATCTCCTGGTCTGCGACGAGCCGGTGTCGGCGCTTGATGTCTCGATCCAGGCCCAGGTTCTCAACCTGCTTGACGATCTGCGCGAGCGCACAGGATTTGCCGCCCTGTTCATCAGCCATGACCTGAAGGTCGTTCGCCAGATGTCGGATCAGGTGGCGGTGATGTATCTCGGGCGCATTGTCGAATCCGGCCTGCCGGAGGAGGTGTTCCGGCACCCGCAGCACCCCTACACCAAGGCCCTCGTCTCGGCCATTCCGACACCTGCTCGGCGGGGAAAGCGCGAGCGGATCGTGCTCGAGGGTGACCCCCCAAGCCCTGTCGATGTGCCGTCCGGCTGCAGCTTTCACACCCGTTGCCCGATCGCCCAGGCCTCCTGCCGCACGGTGGCGCCGCAACTGATCGAAAGTGGCGGCCATGCGGTGGCGTGCCACCTCGTCAATGCCGGCGCCGCTCCCGCGGTTCAGGCGGCGGAGTAGGGATCATGGTCCAGTATCTCTTGATGAAGATTTTTCGCGCGCTGGTGACAGTGACGCTGATCGTTTCCGCGGCCTTCGTGGTGCTCAGGCTGTCGGGCGATCCGGCGATCATCATTCTGGGGCCGGAAGCGCCGCCCGAAGCCTTTGAAGCGTTCAGACGGAACTGGGGCCTCGACCAGCCGATCTGGGTTCAGTACTTCAAGTATTTCGCGGCCGTGTTCCAGGGCGACCTGGGCAACTCGATGCGGGACGGACGCTCGGCGCTGGTCGTCGTCGGAGAGCGCATCCCGCTCACCCTGGCGATCACCTTGCCGGCGCTGTTTATCAAGCTGGCTATCGGTTTGCCGGCCGGCGTCATGGCTGCGCTCTACCGCAACACCTGGGTGGACCGACTGATCATGATGTTGTCGGTGGCAGGTTTCACCGTGCCGAGTTTCGTGCTCGGGCTGGTGCTGGCGATGATCTTCGCGGTCTGGCTGGGATGGCTGCCATCCGGCGGCTCGGACACCTGGGCGCATGCGGTGTTGCCGACCGTGACCATGGGCCTGGTGGGCGCAGCCGTGATTGCGCGCTTCACGCGCTCGGCCATGCTCGAAGTGTTGGGGCAGCCCTACATCAGGACGGCCTCGGCCAAGGGATTGCTGTGGCGCGACGTCGTGCGCAGCCATGCACTGCCGAATGCCGCGATCCCGACGCTGACGATCATCGGTTTTCTGGTCGGCTCGCTGGTGGCCGGTGCGGTGGTGGTGGAAAGCGTCTTTTCCTGGCCGGGCGTCGGGCGGCTTCTGGTCAATGCGGTCGCCAACCGCGATCTGGCCGTGGTTCAGGTGATCCTGCTGCTTGTCGGCCTGACCATGGTTGGCGCCAATCTCGCCGTCGACATCCTCTACGGGATCGTTGATCCGCGTCTTCGCATCAAGCGGCTTCAGGCCGGGAGCTGACAATGACAATCGACACCACGCCTGGCCTGGAACCGGCCTCTCCTGCACATGCAAGCGGCAGCGTTTTCACGTCTAAGAGCCGGGTTGGGGCCTTTTTCGAAGCCTGGCCGCCGCTGGTCTTGATTGCGCTTTTCTGGATCGGGCTGATCGCTGTCGTGGTGGTTGGCGCGAAGTGGATCGCGCCCTACGATTTCATGGCGCTTGACCTCAGGGCACGGCTGATCCCTCCGGTCTTCATGGGCGGAAGCTGGCTTCATCCGCTCGGGACCGACGAACTGGGCCGGGACGTGCTGTCGCGTCTGATCGTCTCGATCCGGATCTCGATGGTCATCGCGTTCCTGTCGACGCTGATTGCCGCCATTGTCGGGGTATCGCTCGGATTCCTTGCCGCCTATTTCCGCGGCCGTGTCGAGCAGGTCATCCTGATGCTGATCGACGCCCAGGCAGCCATGCCGTTCATGATCATAGCCCTGGCGGTGCTTGCCTTTCTTGGCAGCTCGCTGTTTCTGTTCACGGTGCTGATGGGTTTTTACGGCTGGGAGCGGATCGCGCGCATTTCCCGGGGACTTGCGATTTCCGCCAATGAGCGTGGTTACGCCACCGCGGTGCGCGATCTTGGGGCGACGCCCTTCCGGATCTATTCGCGGCACATCCTGCCCAACATCGCTTCGACGCTGATCGTCTCGCTGACGCTGAACTTCCCGGAAGTGATCCTGCTTGAATCCGGGCTGTCATTCCTGGGACTCGGCGTGCAGCCGCCGATGACCTCGCTCGGCAACATGGTCGGTTATGGCCGCGACTACATCCAGTCCGCGCCATGGATCATGCTGGCGCCAAGCGCCGCGATCGTTGTCACGACCCTGTCGATCTCGATTCTCGGGGACTGGATGCGCGACAAGTTCGATCCTACCCTCGATTGAGGATCGTTGCGGTTATAACCGCGCCTGAGCGGCAATCAGCTTTCGGATTTGTACTTCTTCGCATGCGCCCGCATCGCGCTCGCAAACAGCGTCACGTCGATGCCGACACCGAGGAAGTTTGCCCCGGCGCTCCTGCAATCAGCGATGTAGGCGGGATCCATGGTGAGCACGCCGGCGATCCTGCCTGCGGCGCGAATGCGCTTGAGCGCGTCGAGCACGGCGTCCTTGACGGCCGGTTCCGCAGGCCTGCCGATATGGCCCATGTCGGCGGCGAGATCGGAGGGGCCGATGAAGACGCCGTCGATGCCGTCGATGGCCAGTATCCCGTCCAGCGCTTCGAGGCCGGCCCGGCTTTCCACCTGGGCCAGGACGCAGATCTGATCGTCGGCGGTGGTCAGGTAGTCGGGGATGGCGGCGAATTTCGAGGCGCGGGCGAGGGCGGAGCCGACACCGCGGAAGCCGAGCGGCGGGTAGCGCGTGGCGCGGTAGATGCGTTCAGCCTGCGAGGCGCTCTCGACCATTGGGATCAGAAGCGTCTGAGCGCCGATATCGAGTGCCTGCTTGATTTTTGCCGGATCGTCATCGGGCAGGCGGATCACCGTCGATGCGCCGCTGGCTTCGAGAACAGCCAGCTGTGCTGCCATCGAACGGATATCATTGGGCGCATGCTCGCCGTCGATCAGCAGCCAGTCGAACCCGGCAGTGGCTGAAATTTCGGCCAGATAGGGTTCGGCAAGTCCGAGCCAGCAACCGATCAGGGTTTCGCCGGCCTTAAGCCGGTGCTTGAGCGTGTTTACGGGAGCTGGCATGGGGAAATCCTTAGCTGAATGACACGGAGACCGAGCCGAAGTCGCCGAAATCGGCTTCAAAGGTCGAGCCTGATGGCGCTTCAATAGGCCGGATGAACGAACCCGACAAAACAATGTCGGCTGCCGACAGGCCGTCCCCATACCGGGCCAGGCGATGGACCAGCCAGAGGATTCCCGTCACCGGGTCATTGAGGACGCCGGCGCCGAGACCGGTTTCTTCAACGATGCCATCGCGCTTGACGATGGCCCCGACCCAGCGCAGGTCAAACGCGTCGATGGTGTGACGTTCCTTGCCCAGAACAATACCGGCATTGGCGGCGTTGTCGGAGATGGTATCGGTGATGATCCGCGCCTTGCCGGTCTCGGGATCCGCGCGCAGGATGCGGGTGTCGAGGATTTCGAGCGACGGGGCGACATGAGCGGTGGCGGCCAGCACATCGTCGCGGGTCACGTCCGGGCCGGCGAGATCCGTCTTCATGATGAAGGCAATCTCGGCTTCGACACGCGGCTGAATGAACCGCCCCGCGGGGATCGCCGCGCCGTCTGCGAACAGCATGTCGTCCAGCAGCACGCCGCTGTCGGGCGTGGTGATGTTGAGCGCCTGCTGCATGGCGCGGCTGGTCAGGCCGATCTTCCAGCCGATGATGCCAAGACCGGCAGCGCGTTTCTTCGCGACCAGGGCCGATTGCACCGCATAGGCGTCGTCCAGTGTCATGCCCGTGTAGGCCAGGCTCAAAAGCCCGCATTGTGTGCCTGTCTTCTCCGCTTCGAACAAACGGATTGCGGCTTCTTCAATCTGGTCCGGAGTCATTCGTCGACCACTCCGTTGCGCAAGATGCCGATGCCGTCGGCCTCGATCTCGATCGTGTCGCCGGGGACCAGCCAGACCGGCGGATCAAAGCGGGCGCCGGCGCCGGTGGGGGTTCCGGTGATGATGATGTCGCCGGGCACCAGCGTGGTGAAGGTCGAAATATAGGCGATCTGCCGGGCCACGGGAAAAAGCATGCGGCCGGTGCGGTCGTCCTGGCGGGTCTCGCCGTTGACGCGGGTCTGCAGATGCACATCGACGATCTGGGCCGGATCGGTGAACGGCACCAGCCAGGGGCCCATTGCCCCCGACCCGTCCCAGTTCTTGCCCTGGGTCACGTTGAATTTTGCATGACGCACCCAGTCGCGCAGCGTGCCCTCGTTGCAGAGCGTCAGGCCTGCGATGTGGGACAGGGCTTCTTGCTCAGCAATTCTGCGTCCGCCCTTGCCGATCACGATGGCGATCTCGCCTTCATAGTCGAGTTGAGGCGTTTCAGGCGGGCGGGTCAGCGGTATTTCGTGCCCGACGAAGGAGCGCGGGAAGCGGATGAACAGGCTCATGTTGGGCGGCGCTTCCTGGCCGTCCTTGTACTCGGCGTTGCGGTCGGGGAAGTTGACGCCGACACAGATGATCTTCTCCGGGTCCGGCACCGGGATGTCCCAGCGGAACGTCCCTGTGGCATGGGTGACGGGTTTGCCCGCGGCTGCCTCCAGAACAGTTTGCATCGCCCCGGCCTCGATGACGTTGCGCAGGGTTTTCCATTGCGGGAAATCCGGTGACAGCGCGATCATGCCACCGTCTGCGACGACGCCCCAGAATTGCCGGCCGTCGGCAGTGAATGTTGCCAGGTTCATCGGGTTCTCCCATGCAGATCCGGATTGTTCCGGACGGTTTCAGCCGGTCTCGCCATGCTCAGGGCGCGATGATGGGTTGCGACTTCAGGTCGCTTTCCACCAGCTCCGCGCCCTCGAACTCCGACCCGAGTTCAAACCAGCTGCGCGGTGCGGGCGCGCCCCAGAGCGTCTGGCGCTGCGGATCCTTCAGATCCCACTTGATCGGCTCGTGATCGGGGTCGATTGTCTGGTAATCCGAGCAGTAGATCTCGGTGCGATGGCCGTCCTTATCCCTGATGTAGAGGAAGAAGGCGTTGGAGATGCCGTGACGACCGGGGCCTCTTTCAACATTGGCGAGGTACCCGGTTGTCGACATCAGATCCAGAAGATCGATGATGTTCATCGGGGTCGGAACCCAGAACGCGGTGTGGTGAAGGCGCGGGCCGGTGCCATTGGTAAAGGCGATATCGTGCACGCCGCCCTTGCGGTGCATCCAGGCGGCCCAGCTGCGGCCGGTGATCGCATCCTCGGTGTATTCGGTGACGCGGAAGCCGATGTCGCCGTAGAATTTGACGCTCTCGTCCACATTGGAGGAAAATAGGTTGAAGTGGTCGATCCGGAGCGGCTTGACGCCGCGATAGAGCTTGTACTTCTGATGGATCGGCTCCAGCCGGTCCATCTTCGCGTAGAATTCCAGCGGAACACCGAAGGGATCGCGGGTGCTCAACACCCGGCCCATGAATGGGCGTTGGATCCAGGAAGTGGGAAGGTCACGCGACCTGAACCAGCTCTCGGCCTTGTCGAGGTCCTCCTCGCTCCAGACCTTGAAGCCGAGCCCGCCGACCGAGGGCTGCGCCGCCTTCTTCAGGATCATGCAGTGGTGACCGCGTTCCTCCATGGCGCGCAGGTAGATCGTCTCGGCGTCTTCATGGGTGACCTGAAGGCCGAGCGTGTCGACGTAGTACCCGCGCGACCAGGCGAGGTCGGTGACGCGCAGTTCGGTATGGCTGAGCCGGACGATGTTGAAGGGCGGATTGAGGTTCGGCGCGGGTATGGGCATGGTTCTCTCCTCCAGCCGGTTCAGATGACCGGGAAAATGACGTTGGTCTGTCCTGTGCCGGAAGACGGGAAATACTCGGTGACGACTTCGCACTTGGCGTCGTAAGTGTCCCAGCCCAGCGCACCATAGAGCATGGCGGTGTCGTGCATGGAGCCTTCGCCGCAGCAGAAATTGGCATAGTCGCCGAGCATCCTGAGGAAGGTGGCGTGATCGCCGTTCTTCCACATTTCCAGCACGTGAAGATCCATCTGCCGGTTGAATTCCGAACTGATGGTGAAGGTGCCGTTGTTGGCGGCATAATCTTTGTTGGGCCAGATCTTGTGCGACAGCGAACCCGAGGCCACCAGCAGGACCTTGCTGTCGGAGGCCTCGACCGCCTCGCGGATGGCCTCGCCGACGATCCGGCTCTCATCATGACCATGCACGGTGCACCAGGCGGCGATCGAGACCACTTTCATCTCGTGCGCCCGGCTCATAAACCGCATCGGCACAAGCGTTCCGTACTCGAGTTCGAGGCTGTCGAGATGGTGCGAGAGCGTGTAGGCGCCCTTGCCGGAGGCGCATTTGGCGATGGCATCTCCCAGAGAAGGATTGCCCTGGTAATCGTATTCCAGGTCCTGGATGAATTGCGGGAACTCGTTGGACGTGAAAATACCCTTGAACCGCTCATTGGCATTGATGTGGAAGCCGGCATTGATCACCCAGTGGGTGTCGCAGACCACCACCGTATCGGCGCCGAGCGCCTTTGCGCGGCGGGCAATTTCGATATGACCGTCGATCGCCGCCTGGCGCTTGCCCTTTAACGGTCCATCCTGCTCCGACATCAACATCGTCGGAACGTGGGTGCATTTGGCTGCGAGGACTATTTCTCCCATGACATTTCCTCCTCAGGCGCCCAGGCGCTGGATCTTGTGGTGGCCCAGGGCGAAGGCCACATTCTTCTGTTCCATGTAGAATTCGAACGACCATTGCCCGCCGTCGCGGCCGATTCCGCTGGACTTCACCCCGCCGAAGGGCGTGGGCAGGTGGCGGACGTTTTCCGAGTTCACCCAGATCATCCCGGCCTCCAGCGCATCGGAGAAGCGCAGGGCGCGGGTGACATCATTGGTCCAGATATAGCCAGTGAGGCCGTATTGGACGTCATTGGCAATCGCCAGCGCCTCGGCCTCATCCTTGAACCGGATCGAGGTCAGGAACGGCCCGAAGACTTCTTCCTGGGCTATGCGCATTGTGCTGTTGGCGTGGGTGAAGAGCGTGGGCTGAATGAACCAGCCCGCATCGCCGATCCGCTCGCCGCCGGCGGCGAGTGTCGCCCCGTCGGTCTTGCCGATGCCGACATATTCGGTGACCTTGTCGAAATGCACCTTGTGGATCAGCGGCCCGATTTCGGTGGCAGGGTCGAGCGGGTGGCCGACCTTGATGGTGTTGACGCGCTTTGTCAGTTTGGCTTCGAACTCGTCGGCGATATTTTCCTGCACCAGCAGACGGCTTGAGGAGGTGCAGCGTTCGCCGTTGAGTGAGTAGATCATGAAGATCGCGGCATCCAGCGCGCGGTCGAGATCGGCGTCGTCAAAGACGATGACGGGGTTCTTGCCGCCGAGTTCGAAATGAACGCGCTTCAAGGTGTCGGCACCCTGTTTCATGATCATGGAGCCTGTGCGGCTTTCGCCAACAAAGGCGATCGCCTTGATGTCAGGGTGCTCGGTCAGGGCCTTGCCGGCGTCTTCGCCAAAGCCGTTGACCAGGTTCCAGACACCTGCGGGGAGACCTGCCTCGTGGGCGATCTCGGCAAGGATACGGGCGGTCAGCGGACTGAATTCCGCCGGCTTGTGCACCACCGTGCAGCCGGCTGCGAGAGCCGGCGCGATCTTCCAGGTGGACAACATGAACGGCGTGTTCCACGGGGTGATGACGCCGACCGGACCGATCGCGCTGCGGCTGGTGATGTTGAGATGGGACTGTGTCGGCAACGACTGACCATCGCGGGCACTGGGAGCGAGATCCGCGTAGTAGCGGAAATTCTCTGCCCCGCGCAGAGCCGCCTTGGACATGAAGCGGTAGGCCTGGCCGGTGTCCCAGCATTCGCACAGTGCGATTTCCTCGGCACGCTCGACGATGAGGTCGGCGATCTTGTGGAGGATCTTCTTGCGCGCTTCGCCGCTCATGGCGGACCAAGCGGGGAACGCGGCCTTGGCGGCCCTGGCGGCAGCATCGATATCCGCGGCTGAGCCGCGGGCAACGTTGCAGATCAGGCTTTCATCGACCGGCGAGCGGGTCTCGAAGGTTCTTGTTGCCGTAACATCCTGTCCGCCGATCAGGTTGAGGATGCCCTTGTCGCGGTAACGGGCCAGGTGAGCCTCGAGTTTGGCCAGATGGGTGGAAAGGTCGCTCATTTGCCGTCTCCCGGAAGATATTTGCGGATCGAACTGGCCTTTGGGCTCAGCTCGGGATCGATGTCGCGCATCTCGAGCGACAACATGAAGGAAGAAGTCGCCATCACGTCGGCGCAGTATGCTTCGGCGGCCGCGAAGATGTGCTCGGTTGCCTGCATCTTGGCCTCGGCGGATCGGCCCGCCCGCAAACGGATGGAAATGTCGAGAAAGGCGTGATCCGGATTGCCGTCGGCGATGAGCCAGTGATCACAGGCGGTGGCGCGGATGCGGATGCCGGCGAGCGGAAAGATGCCGGTTTCCATCGCTGCGTCACGCAGGACCGTCAGAAGACCGGATATTTGCAGCCTTTCCTCAAGATTGGCGGAATAGTCGATATGGAAATGCGGCATGCTGCTATCCTCCCGAATGATTGCTTTGTTAAGTAATATTTGTTGCCTTGTCAACCATTCTGCTGCAAGGTCGGGCATGCCCAACTGCGGAGTGTCAGAGAGATTATGGACAAACCTGATTTGAGGCCGACAAACGGTTCCTCCCAATTCGGACCGACATCCCGCTCGCTGCCGATCGCGCTCTTGCGCACGCGCGAACGTATCATGGTTCCGATCCGGGAGATGTTGCAGCAAAGCGGCATCTCGGAGCAGCAGTGGCGGGTTCTGCGGGTTGTCGACGAGGCCGGCGAAATGGAGCAGACAGCCATTGCCCAGGCTGCATGCCTTCAGCTGCCCAGCCTGACAAGGATCCTGCGCTCGATGGAGAGCGATGGGCTGGTTGACCGAAAGACAGACAAGGTCGACCGGCGCCGGACCCTGGTGAGTGTAACGCCGGCTGGAAAGGCGCTTATCGCCAGGCATCGCGAACGCAACGCCCAGATCTTTTCGACCGTGGAAAGCGAGTTCGGACGTGAGAAGCTCGATCTCCTGCTCGATCT
>JAHJUC010000106.1 GCA_018829385.1 Alphaproteobacteria bacterium | reverse complement strand
CCGGGCGAAATCCGAATTCCTTGCCACGATGAGCCACGAGATCCGCACGCCGATGAACGGGGTGCTCGGAATGGCGGAGCTTCTGACGCGAACCGAACTCGATACGCGGCAGCGCACCTTTACCGATGTCATTCTCAAGTCGGGCAACGCGCTGCTTGAGATCATCAACGACATTCTCGATTTTTCCAAGATCGATGCCGGCCAGTTGACGCTCAGCCCGAAGCCCTTCAATCTGGTGGACACGACCGAAGACGTGGCAACGCTGATGTCGTCCCGCGTGGTTGAAAAGGACATCGAGCTGGTTGTGCGGATCGCGCCGGGCATGCCGGACAAGCTGATCGGCGATCCCGGACGGATCAGGCAGATCCTGACCAACCTGGTTGGCAATGCCGTCAAGTTCACCGATCAGGGCCATGTCATGGTGGAGATCAACTGGCGGCAGGTCGAACCGGTCAACGCGGTCGATCGGCTGGCAATCACGATCGCGGTGCGTGACACGGGGATCGGCATTCCGGCGGACAAGCAAGCGACGATTTTCGAGAAGTTCAGCCAGGTCGACGGATCTTCGACCCGCAAGCACGAAGGCACCGGGCTTGGCCTGGCGATCGCCACCCGGCTGGTGGACATGATGGGCGGCAAGATCGAACTCGAGAGCGAAGTGGGAGTTGGATCGTCCTTCAGCTTCACCATTGAAATGGATGTGGATGCGCAAAGCAGCATGGCAACGGAGGCAACGTCGAACCTGTTGCCCGGCCGCCGCGTGCTGGTGGTCGACGACAACGCCATCAACCGGATGATCCTGACCGAACAGATCCGCGGCTGGGGGTTTGACTGCGTGGCGGTGGAAAGCGGAGAAATCGGTCTGGACCTGCTGCGCCACGCGCGCGCGCAGCTTGATATCGGCATCGATCTGGTCGTGCTGGATTTCCAGATGCCCGGCATGTCGGGTGCGGAAGTGGCCCAGGCGATCCGCTCCGATCCCCAGATCGCCGATACGCCGATCCTGGTGCTGTCCTCGGTCGATCAGGCGGACCAGCTCGAAGCCCTCAACCATCTCGACATCTTTGCCCAGCTGACCAAGCCAGTCCGCACCGCGCAATTGCGCACAACGGTGGAGATGGCGTTGCGAAAATTCAAGATCAAGACTGAAGCTCCGGCGCAAGCTGCGAAACGGGCACCGGGACCGGCCCTGCAAAATCCTTCCGGGCCGGCGGCGCCGGCTGCCGAGGTCAAACCGGCAATCATCGAGCGCAACGAGCCGCTGGTGCTGGTGGCGGAGGACAATCCGATCAACCAGATCGTCTTCCAGCAAACCCTGGACGGGCTGGGACTGATGCACAGTCTCGCCGTCAACGGGCGCGAAGCTGTCGCAATGTGGGGCGACCTCAGGCCGACGCTTGTCCTGATGGATGTGTCGATGCCGGAAATGAACGGGCTGGAGGCCACTCAGGCAATCCGCGAGATCGAGAGCAGTCAGGGTCTTGTCCCGACGCCGATCATCGCCGTCACCGCGCATTCGCTGAAGGGCGACGAGGACCGCTGTCTGGCCGCCGGAATGGACGACTATCTCTCAAAGCCGATTTCGCCGGAAAAACTCGGCGCGATGATCGACCGCTGGCTGCCGGCCGATCAGGCCCGCGCCAGATCGGCATAATCTGCTCCGATGGCGACTGTCTGATCAGCCCGACTGGCCGAAGCGCTTCTCGATGTAATCGGCGACCATGGCCTGAAAGTCTTCGGCAATGTTGGGGCCGCGCAGCGTTGCCGCCTTCTTGCCATCGATGAAGATCGGCGCTGCGGGGCTTTCTCCCGTTCCCGGAAGCGAGATGCCGATGTCGGCGTGCTTGGATTCGCCGGGGCCGTTGACGATGCAGCCCATGACGGCGACCTGAAGGCCCTCGACGCCGGGATACTTGTCGCGCCAGACCGGCATGTTGCGCCTGAGATCATCCTCGATGGTGCGGGCGAGCTGCTGGAAGACGGTGGAGGTGGTGCGGCCGCAGCCGGGACAGGCGGCTACCACGGGGACGAACTGGCGGAAGCCCATGACCTGCAGCAGTTCCTGGGCGACGATGACTTCGCGGGTGCGGTCGCCGCCGGGTTCTGGAGTCAGGGACACGCGGATGGTGTCGCCGATGCCGGCCTGCAGGACGATGCCCATCGCCGCCGAGGAGGCGACGATGCCTTTCGAGCCCATGCCGGCTTCGGTCAGGCCCAGATGCAGGGCATGGTCGGATCGCCGCGCCAGCTCGGAGTAGACGGCGATCAGATCCTGCACCTGGCTGACCTTGGCCGACAGGATGATGCGGTTGCGCTCAAGCCCGGTTTCCTCGGCCAGCGCCGCCGAATGCAGGGCGGACTGGATGATGGCTTCACGGGTGACGTCGCGGGCGCTCAGCGGCGATCCGTTGGCGGCGTTTTCGTCCATCAACCTGGTCAGCAGGACCTGGTCGAGCGAGCCCCAGTTGACGCCGATGCGGACCGGCTTGGAATACCGGATGGCCATTTCGATGATCTCGATGAACTGCCGGTCCTTCTTGTCCTTGAAGCCGACATTTCCCGGGTTGATCCGGTACTTTGCCAGCGCCTCGGCGCAGGCCGGGTGATTGGCCAGCAGCGTGTGGCCGATATAGTGGAAATCACCGACCAGCGGCACATTGAGGCCGAGCCGTTCGAGGCGCTCGCGGATCTTCGGCACCGCGGCGGCGCTCTCCTCGCGGTCGACGGTGATCCGGACAATCTCGGAGCCGGCCCGGTGCAGGGCCGCGACCTGGGCGACCGTGGCGTCGATGTCCGCCGTGTCGGTGTTGGTCATCGACTGCACCACCACCGGTGCGCCTCCGCCCACGATCACGCCGCCGACATCGACTGCGACACTGGCCCGGCGGTCTTGCGGGACAACAAAGGGGGAACTGGTCATGCTGGCCTCGGCTCTAGTCTGCGAAGGCGGAGCGCCTCCGGTGCTGGTTTCCTAAAACGGCCTACCGCGAAATGGAAGCTGTTTGATGACGGTGGTCCATCTTCGCATGAGGTGGCGGCGAGAATCGAGGGCCTGTATGCTCAGGCCGGGGCAGCGTCCGGGTTGAGCCGCCAGACCGCCCGGTTGAGCGTTGCCGCGGTTGCGACCCAGGCCGCATAGGGCAGGAACAGCAGGGCAGCCGTCTGCGACACGGGGTAGGCGGCAAGCATGAAGGCGATGATCGTCACGAACAGCAGGCCGACATCGACAAAGGCCAGATCCATCCGCTTGCGGCCGAAGAACAGCCATGACCATGCCGCGTTAAGTATCAGCTGGAGGAGCCACAAGATCATGGCGACACCCAGGCCGCCGGCCTGCCAGACCAGCCAGCCGGCGATGCCGATGGCAATGTAGAGAATGCTCCAGACAAGGGGAAAGGCCCAGTTCGGCGGGGTCCAGGAGGGCCGACGCAAACCGCGATACCACTCGCCGGGCTTGAACATGGCGCCGCTCGATGCGGTTGCGAGAACCAGAATGGCGATGATGATGGCTGACATGTCGAACTCCCGGTTCAGGGCCGAAGATCCCGAAAGCAGGCAGGATCGGGATCGTGGCTAGCCATAGTTAGGTAGTGGCCCTCCCCATTATTACCAGACTGCCGCGGCGGGCATTCTTGCGGACTCCGGATGATGCCGCCGATCAGGTGGTTCAACGCGGTGCCGGGTTATCCGGATTTGTTGATCAGGATCATTGTCGATACAGGCGAGGTTGGGCACAATTGCAATTCGGTTCGAGGGGGAATGAGGAGGACATCATGACCAACAAGACAGACGGATTGGCGGGAGACAATCCGGTCGGCGCGCCGCACATAAGGGAACTCTCGCTGGACGATGTGCGCGCGAGCCTGAGAGACGGCTGGAACGACTTCAAGGCGCATCCGGGATACGGCCTGTTCTTCGGGGCGATCTACATGGCCGGCGGCCTGCTGATCCTTGCATTTCTCACTCGCATAGGGTCGCCCTGGATGATCATTCCGCTGGCCATCGGATTTCCGCTGCTTGGCCCGTTTGTCGCGGTCGGACTTTACGAAGTCAGTCGCCGGCGCAGGATGGGCGAACCGATAACGGCCAAGGGCGTTCTGGCGCAGGTGTTCTACCAGCGCGAACGGCAGCTCGGCTGGATGGCCTTCGTGGTGATGTTCATCTTCTGGATATGGGTTTACCAGGTGCGGCTGCTGCTGGCGCTGTTCCTGGGCTTCAAGTCGTTTTCCAGCTGGGACCGTTTTGTCGATATCGTGTTGTCGACGCCGGAGGGCTGGGGATTTCTCGCAGTCGGCACGCTTGTCGGCGCGTTCCTGGCTTCGGTGCTGTTTTCGACAACGGTGATCGCGCTGCCGATGCTGGCCGAACGGGAGGTCGACTTCGTCACAGCCATGATCACCAGCATCGCCACCGTGGTGAAGAACCCGCTGCCGATGCTCGGCTTCGGGTTTGTCGTTGGCGTCTGCACGCTGGCGGCGCTGATACCCGTATTTGCCGGTCTGCTGATCGTCTTGCCGGTGATGGGGCACGCGACCTGGCATCTCTACCGGCGGGCGACATCGCCCGGCTGAGGCCGGGTCAGGTGCAGGAGAGCTGACGGATGACAGGCTGGCAGAGATCGGGGTTGCCGCCGCAGCAGTCTTCCAGCAGGAAGCCGAGAAGGCCGCTGATGCCGGTGTGATCGGCATGGTAGCGGACATTGCGGCCGTCGCGTTCCCGCCGCACCAGGCCGGCCTTCAGCAAGATGCCGAGATTGGTCGACATGGTGTTCTGGCGGACGTTCAGGCGTTCGCCGATCTCGCCGGAGGTCATGCCTTCCGGGCCGGCCGACACGAGCAGCCGGAAAACGGCGAGACGGGTTTCCTGACTGAGAGCCGAAAAGGCGTCCAATGCGGTTTGCTGGTCCATGTGCGATGGGTAGTGGATGCCGCCGATTTGCGCAAGCTTGCATGCGCGCCCCGGCGCACCAGTGAGTGGTCCCGGTGAACCGGTTCTCCCGGTTCAGCGGCCCGGCAGATTGTTCCAGTGGATGTCTTCGAGCGCCTGCATGCGGGCGCGCGCGGCCTCGGACTGGGCGCGGGAGACCCGGTCGATGAGCGCTTCGGCGACCGCCATCAAGGTGATGCTCGAGTCCCAGGTGCGGTTGGCGTCGACGACACAGGGCAGCACCACGCGGGCCGAGCGGGCGATCGGCGACAGCCAGGGATCGGTGATCAGCAGGATACGGGCCTTGCGCTCGACCAGCAGTTCTCCGAGCCGGACCAGGTCTGACTGGTAGCGGCGGATATCGAACAGCACGGCGACATCGCCCGGGCGCACATCGAGAAGCTGGTCGCGCCAGGTCGAGGTCTGCCCGTCGAAATGGCGGACATTGGGGCGGATGATCCTGAGATGGGCTGCCATATAGGCGGCAATGCTGTCGGTGAACCGGCCACCGAGGAAATGGCAGGCGGACTTGTGATCTGAGAGCAGATCGCAGGCGGCCTCGAACTCGCTTTCGGGCACGGCCTTGAGCGTGGCCTCGAGATTTGCGGCAATGCTGGCGAAGCTCGCCTTGAGCGCCGGATTGTCGGTGACCGGACCGGTGCTGCGGGCGCGCTCGAGCGGCGACATCAGCTGCGCCTGCACATCGGTGCGCAGGACGCGCTGGAAGTCGGGATAGGACTCAAATCCGAGGCGGGCCACAAACCTGAGGACCGTCGGCGCACTTGTGCCGGCGAGCGCAGCCAGTTCGGCGATCGTCGACAGGCCGATGCTCGGATAGTTGGCGAGGAATGCGTGGGCGATCTTCTTCTCGGCGCCCGGCAAAGTCCCGAGTGCTGCCTGGACCTGTTCGCGTATGGCCATCTGGTGTCCGTCCCGTTGTGTCGCCGATATGTAATAAAAATTACAGGATTGACAAAGGAAGAGCAATCCTAATCAATGTTACGAGTGTGGAGACGACCGCAGACGCCTGCCGGGGGCCCGTTGCCAGAATGAACGACACGACGCTGATAGAACCATCAGAAGGGCCTGCCTTTGCCGTCCTGCGTCCCGGCGGGGCGAGCGACGTGGTGCTGATCTGCGAACATGCGTCAAAGACAATGCCGAAGGCGCTTGGAACCCTGGGCCTCGACGAGGCGGCGCTGGAAAGCCACATCGCCTGGGACATCGGCGCCCAGCGGGTGGCGGAACTGCTGTCGGAACGCCTCGATGCGCCGCTCGTCTCGCAGCGGTTTTCGCGGCTGGCCTATGATTGCAACCGCCCGCCGGAATCGCCCGGGGCCTATCCCGAACGCAGCGAGATCTACGACGTGCCCGGCAATGCGGGGCTGAGCGCCAGCGACAAGGCGCGCCGTGCCGACGCGCTCTATCACCCGTTTCACCAGGCGATCGACGCGCTGATCGACGCGCGGCTGGCCGAGGGACGCGGCGTGGTGCTGGTGACAATCCATTCGTTCACGCCGGTCTATTTCGGCAAGCCGCGCGATGGACATCTGGGCATCCTGCATGATGACGATCGCCGGCTCGCCGACGCCATGCTCGGGGCCGCCGCTTCGATGAAGCTCGAAAAGGTCAGCCGGAACTACCCCTATGGTCCGCAGGACGGGGTGACCCATACGCTCAAGCGGCATGGATTGACCCGGCAAATCGCCAACGTCATGCTTGAGATCCGCAATGATCTCATCTGCGATGAGGCCGGCCAGCGTCACTGGGCCGGGCTGATCGCCGAGCTTCTCGCCGCTTCACTGGAGCGGCTGACAACAGAAGGGGGACGTCTTCATGCATGAGTGCGCCATTCCGGCGGAGGCGGGAGGTCCGGCAGTTGCGACCGGAGGCCCGAATCCATGAAGTTCCTCGAGAGCTATATCCGCACGGTCGATGCCTTCAACCGGCGTGTCGGGCGCTTTGCCATGTACCTGATCTTTGCGCTGATGGGCGTGCTGTTCTGGTCGTCGCTGACCAAGTATGCAGGCTCGCCGGCTCTGTGGACGCTCGAATTCGCGCAGTTCATCATGGTCGGCTACTACCTGCTCGGCGGCGCCTATTCGATGCAAATGGGCGATCATGTGCGGATGGACCTGATCTATGGCGCGTGGTCGCCACGACGCAAGGCGGCGATCGATTCGGTCACCGTGCTGTTCCTGATCTTCTATCTCTGCGTTCTGCTTTACGGCGGCATTTCCAGCACGACCTATGCCATCGAATATGGCGAGCGGGCGCACTCGGTCTGGCGGCCCTACATGTGGCCGGTGAAGCTGGTCGGCGTCATCGGCATCTCGCTGATGCTGCTGCAGACCACGGCCGAACTCTTCCGTGACATTCTTTTCCTGCGCGGCGTCAGCGTCAACCATGCAAGCGAGGCGGGCCTTTGAGCTACGAACTTATCGCCCTGTTCATGTTCGCCTCGATGATGGCGTTGCTCCTGACCGGGCAGCGGGTGTTCGGCGTGATCGGCGCCATCGCAGTGATCGCCGCCCTGCCGCTGTGGGGCACCGGCGGCGTCGAGATCGCGTTCGCGCAATCGATCAAGCTGATGAAATGGTACCCGCTGCTGACGCTGCCGATGTTCATCTTCATGGGCTACATGCTGTCCGAAAGCCGGATCGCCGATGATCTCTACCGGATGTTCCATGTCTGGTTCGGCCCGGTTCCGGGCGGTCTCGCCATCGGCACGATCTTCCTGATGGTGGTGATCTCGGCGATGAACGGGCTGTCGGTCGCCGGCATGGCGATCGGCGCCACCATCGCGCTGCCGGAACTCTTGCGGCGCAACTATGACAAGGTGATGATCACCGGGGTGATCCAGGGCGGCTCGTCGCTCGGGATCCTGATTCCGCCGTCGGTGGTGCTGGTGCTTTACGGCATGATCGCCCGGCAGCCTGTGAGCCAGCTGTGGCTGGCGGGCGTGTTCCCGGGCCTGCTGATGGCCGGCCTGTTCATTCTCTACATCGCCATCCGCTGCCAGCTGCAGCCGCATCTCGGACCGCCGCTTCCCAAGGCCGAGCGCGACGCCATCACCTGGAAGGAGCGGATCAGCCTGCTCAGGGCCGGCTTCCTTCCGTTCATGATCTTCTTCCTGATGAATGGCCTGTTCCTGATGGGCTACACCAGCCTGGTGGAAAGCTCGGCGGTGGGAGCGCTGGCCTCGATGGCGGCCGCGTTCATCAAGGGCCGGCTGACAAGCGAGGTGATGGAGAACGTCGTGCGCAAGACGCTCGGCATCTCCTGCATGTTCATGTGGATCATCCTGGCGGCCTTGTGTTTCGGCGCCGTGTTCGACGGGCTCGGCGCGGTGCGCGCCATCGAGAACTTCTTCCTCGGCCAGCTGGGTCTCGAGCCCTGGCATGTGCTGATCCTGATGCAGCTCAGCTTCCTGCTGATGGGCACATTCCTCGACGACACGGCCATGCTGGTGATCGTGGCGCCGCTCTATGTGCCGCTGGTCAAGGTGCTTGGCTTCGATCTGGTCTGGTACGGCGTGCTCTACACCATCACCTGCCAGATTGCTTACATGACGCCGCCCTTCGGCTATAATCTGTTCCTGATGCGCGCCATGGCGCCGCCGGAAATCAAGCTGCGTCATATCTATCTGTCCGTCATTCCCTTCGTCGCGGTCATGTTGCTCACATTGGTGATCGTGATGATGTTCCCGGAACTGGCATTGTGGCTGCCGGAGCAATTCCGCGGCAAACTCCAGGGCTGAAGTGAGCGAACCCGAAGAAGACGAAACCATAAAGGAGAACAGCATGAGCAATCTCAAGAGGCGTCAATTTCTCACCAAGGCCGGTGTTGCCGCCGGCGCTGCAGCCGGTACTGCGCTTGCCGCTCCGCCGGTGCTGGCGCAGGAGCCGATCCGCTGGCGCATGCAGACCTATGCGGGCGCAACGCTCGGCCAGTTCGTCACCCAGCCCTTCGTCGATGCCTTCAACAAGGCGGCGAACGGCGAGATGGTGATCGAGCTGTTCTTCGCCGACCAGATCGTGCCGACCGGCGAGTTGTTCCGGGCCATGCAGGCCGGAACCATTGATGCGGTGCACTCGGACGACGATTCGATGGCGTCGCCGGTCGAAGTGGGTCTGTTCGGCGGCTACTTCCCGTTCGCCACCCGCTCGATCCTCGACGTGCCGGTGCTGTTCCAGCAGTACGGCCTCGCCGATATCTGGCGCGAAGCCTATGCCGGAACCGGCGTCGTCTGGCTCTCGGCTGCGGGCCAGGACCCGTGCAACTTCAACACCAAGAAGGAAATCAAGAGCGTCGCCGATCTCGACGGCCTGAAGCTCTACACCTTCCCGACCGCCGGCCGCTTCCTCACCCAGTTCGGCGTGGTGCCGGTGTCGATCCCCTACGAAGACGCGGAAGTCGCGGTGCAGACCGGCGAGCTCGACGGTATGTCCTGGTCGGGGATCACCGAGGACTACACCGTCGGCTGGGCCGACGTGACCGACTACTTCCTGACCAACAACATCTCCGGCGCCTGGATCGGTTCCTGGTTTGCCAACGAGAAGAAGTGGAACGAGCTGCCCGATCACCTCAAGCAGATCTACATGTCCTGCATGGAAGCCACCCACACCTTCCGCAACCAGTGGTACTGGGGCGGCGAAGCCAAGCTGCGCGCCACCGGCGACAAGCTGCAGCTTCGCTCGGTTCCGGCTTCCGATTGGAAGCAGGTCGAGGATGCCGCCGTGAAGTTCTGGGACGAAGTGGCCGCGGAAAGCGAAACCAAGGCCAAGGTCATCTCGATCTTCAAGGAATACAACAAGGTCATCAACGCAGCCGGCTTCCCCTACGGCGAAAGCTGAGCCGGGCCTGACCGAAATGCCGCCTCCCGGCTTGCTTCGGGGGGCGGTTTGCCGCTACAGCGCCTCACAAAATCCAGGCCCCTTCAGGGCTGCTTACCAGGATCGATCCCATGGCCGGAAACCTTACCTTTGACGAGTTGAAATCTGCCGCCAAGTCCGGCGCCATCGACACGGTGCTGGTGTGCTGCGTCGACATGCAGGGCCGCCTGATGGGCAAGCGGTTCCACGTGCAGAACTTCATCGAGTCGAGCCATGAGGAAACCCATTGCTGCAACTATATGCTGGCAACGGACCTCGAAATGGCGACGCCGAACGGCTATGCGACGACCAGCTGGCAGGCCGGCTACGGCGACTACGTGATGAAGCCCGATCTTTCCACCCTGCGCCGGGTGCCGTGGCTCGAAGGCACGGCGATGGTGCTGTGCGATCTTCTCGATCACCACAGCCACAAGCCGGTGCCGCAATCGCCGCGGCAGATCCTGAAAGTGCAGATCGCACGGCTGAAGGAGCTCGGCTACGAGGCCATGATGGCGACGGAACTGGAGTTCTTCCTGTTCGAGCAGAGTTTCCGCGATCTCGCCCGCTCGGGCTACCGCGAGCTGACGCCGATCAGCGCCTACAACGAGGATTACCACATCCTGCAGACGACCAAGGAAGAGAGCATCATGCGCCCGGTGCGCAATCATCTCTTTGCCGCAGGCATTCCGGTCGAGAACTCGAAGGGCGAGGCCGAGACCGGCCAGGAAGAGCTCAACATCCGCTATGCCGAGGCGCTTGACTGCGCCGACCACCACACGATTGCCAAGCACGCGGTCAAGGAGATTGCCTGGGCCAACGGCCGGTCGGTGACGTTCCTGCCGAAGTGGAACGCCAATAAGGTGGGCTCGTCGTCGCATGTGCACATGTCGCTGTGGAGCGGCAAGACGCCGGCGTTCCGGGACGAGAACGGCGCGCATGGCATGTCCGACCTGATGCGCCACTTCATGGCGGGGTTGATCGAGTACGCATCCGACTACACCTGGTTCCTGGCGCCTTACGTCAACAGCTACAAGCGCTTCATGAAGGGCACCTTCGCGCCGACCCGCACGGTCTGGTCGGTCGACAACCGGACAGCCGGCTTCCGCCTGTGCGGCGAGGGCACCAAGGGCGTCCGGGTCGAATGCCGCATCGGCGGATCGGACATGAACCCCTATCTCGCCCAGGCGGCGCTGCTGGCCGCCGGCATCAAGGGAATCGAGCAGAAGCTGGAACTGGCGCCGCCGACCACCGGCGACATCTACGAGAACGCGGCCGCCAAGCACATTCCCTCGACCTTGCGGGCATCGACGGAAACCCTGCGGAATTCGAAGATGCTGCGGGAAGCGATGGGCGACGCGGTGATCGATCACTATGTGCGCTGCGCCGAGTGGGAACAGGAAGAATTCGACAAGGCCGTGACCGACTGGGAAATCGCCCGCGGCTTCGAGCGCGCCTGATCCGGAAAATACCAAAACACACGTGATGGCTGGCGCCGCCCCGAAACCGGGCGGGCCCCCAAGGAGACCAAGCAATGAGCAGTTTGAAGCTGATATCGCCGGTTGACGGTTCGGTCTATGCCGAACGCCCGGTCATGGGTGTCGAGGACGCCGCGGCGGCTGTCGCCCGCGCGCGCAGGGCGCAGAAGGACTGGGCCCGGCGGCCGCTGGAAGAGCGCGTCGCACTGGTCAAGGCCGGTGTCGCCCGTCTCAACGAGATGAGCGGCGAAGTCGTGCCGGAACTGGCCTGGATGATGGGTCGGCCGATCCGTTATGGCGGCGAGTTCGGCGGCGTCAACGAGCGCACCAACTACATGGCCGGGATCGCAGCGAAGGCCCTGGCGCCGATCGAGATCGAGAACTCGGCCCAGTTCGAGCGTCGCATCGAGCGCGTGCCGCACGGCGTCGTCTTCGTCATCGCACCGTGGAACTATCCCTACATGACTGCCATCAATACGGTGGTTCCGGCGCTGATCGCCGGCAACACGGTGGTGCTCAAGCACGCAACCCAGACATTGCTCGTGGGCGAGCGCATGGTTCGCGCCTTCAGCGAGGCGGGCCTGCCCGACGACGTGTTCATCAACCTGTTCCTTGACCACCAGGGAACGGAGAGCCTGATTTCGGCCGGCAGCTTCGACTTCATCAATTTCACCGGTTCGGTCGGTGGTGGCAAGGCGATCGAGCGGGCAGCCGCAGGCACCTTCACCGGACTTGGCCTGGAGCTTGGCGGCAAGGACCCCGGCTACGTGATGGAAGACGCCGATCTCGACTGGGCCGTCGACGTGCTGATGGATGGCGCCATGTACAATGCCGGCCAGTGCTGCTGCGGCATCGAACGGCTCTACGTGGCGCGTCCGCTCTATGCCGCGTTTGTCGAAAAGGCCGAGGCCTGGGTCAGCTCCGGGCTCAAGCTCGGCAATCCGCTGGAGCAGGAAACCACGATCGGGCCGATGGCCAATGTGCGTTTCGCGCAGGAAGTCCGGGCACAAACCGCGGAGGCCATTCTCGGCGGCGCGCGCGGACTGATCGATCCGAAGCTGTTTCCGGCCGACGATGGCGGCGCCTACCTGATGCCGCAGATCCTCGTCGACGTGACCCATGACATGCGGGTGATGCGCGACGAGAGTTTCGGCCCGGTGGTCGGCATCATGCCGGTCGACAGCGACGAACAGGCGCTGGCATTGATGAACGACTGCCAGTTCGGCCTCACGGCTTCGCTCTGGACCAACGACGCCGAGCGGGCGGCCCGCATCGGCGCCGAGATCGAGACCGGCACCGTGTTCATGAACCGCGCCGATTACCTCGACCCCGCGCTGTGCTGGACCGGCTGCAAGGCCACCGGCCGCGGCGGCTCGCTGTCGGAAATCGGCTTCCACAATCTCACCCGTCCCAAGTCCTACCACCTGAGAAAGAAAACCGCATGAGCCCGCGCGCCAACTGGTCCTATCCCACCGCAATCCGCTTTGGCGCAGGCCGCATTTCGGAACTTGCCGAAGCCTGCGCCGCCGCCGGCATGAAGAAGCCGCTGCTGGTCACCGACCGCGGGCTTGCCTCGTTGCCGATCACCGTCAATACGCTTGATCTGCTGGAGGCTGCAGGTCTTGGCCGCGCGATGTTCTCTGAAGTGGATCCGAACCCGAACGAAAAGAACCTTGAGGCCGGCGTTGCCGTGTTCAAGGCTGGCGGCCATGACGGCGTCATCGCCTTCGGCGGCGGTTCGGGCCTTGATCTCGGCAAGCTGATCGCGTTTCAGGCCGGGCAGAGCCGTCCGGTCTGGGATTTCGAGGATATCGGCGACTGGTGGACCCGGGCTGACGCCAGCGCCATCGCGCCGATCATCGCGGTGCCGACAACGGCAGGCACGGGTTCGGAAGTCGGCCGTGCAGGGGTGCTGACCAATTCGGTGACGCACGTCAAGAAGATCATCTTCCATCCGAAACTGCTGCCATCGGTCACCATCTGCGACCCCGAACTGACCGTCGGCATGCCGAAGATCATCACGGTCGGCACCGGCATGGATGCGTTCGCGCATTGCCTGGAGGCCTATTCCTCGCCGTTCTATCATCCGATGAGCCAGGGCATCGCGCTGGAGGGCATGCGGCTGGTCAAGGAAAACCTGCCGCTGGTGGTGGCCGACGGGTCGAACCTCGACGCCCGTGCGGAGATGATGAGTGCTGCAGCCATGGGCGCGGTGGCGTTCCAGAAGGGGCTGGGCGCCATCCATGCGCTGTCGCACCCGATCGGCGCTGTCTACAACACCCATCACGGCATGACCAATGCGGTGGTGATGCCTCCGGTGCTCAGGATGAACCGACCGGTCATCGAGGAGCGGATCGCCCGCGCCGCGGATTACATGGGCATCGGCGGCGGCTTCGACGGATTTTACGATTACGTGCTGAAGCTTCGCGCGGATCTCGGCGTGCCGGACAGACTGGCCGAGCTTGGCGTCGGACGTGACCGGATAGACGAAATGACGGCGATGGCGCTCGAAGATCCCAGCGCCGGCGGCAATCCGGTCAAGATGACCGCGGAGAACACCAGGGCGCTGTTCGAAGCCTGCATCTGAGCCTCCGCCCCTCCTGGTCCAGCCGTACCTGGAGCAAACCGGCCCGCGCGTCCCGCGCGGGCCGGTTCTCGTTTCGGCGTTGAACGGGACGGGTCCGGCTCATGATTCGATTGCAAAGAAATACTGGCGCAACTGCAAGATTTAGGATTACAATGGGCTGCGAAACCTGATTTTATTGTCGAACAATATTGAAATTAAACGATAAACGCCAAACTTGATCCTTTGGGGAGATTATGGAAATGAACGCCGTTCTGCAGTTTCTTGATACCGAGAGAAACGAAGAGGAAGGCGCAGAGAGCAT
>JAHJUC010000707.1 GCA_018829385.1 Alphaproteobacteria bacterium | reverse complement strand
TGGAAGTTTCCGGAGATGATCGCGTTTCGCGACGACGTCGTGGCCAGGCACGGGCTCGACCTGATCGCCCACACCAATCCCGACGGCTTGCGCGACAACGTCACGCCGTTCAGCCACGGCTCGGCGCGCTACACCGACATCATGAAGACGCAGGCCTTGAAGCAGGCGCTCGACATGGGCCGCTATGACGCGGCCTTCGGCGGCGCCCGGCGCGACGAGGAAGCGTCGCGGGCCAAGGAGCGGATCTACTCGTTCCGCACGTCGGATCATGCCTGGGACCCGCGCAACCAGCGCCCGGAACTCTGGTCGATCTACAACGGCATGATCCATCCGGGCGAAAGCGTGCGCGCCTTCCCGCTGTCGAACTGGACCGAGGTCGACATCTGGCGCTACATCCAGGCCGAACGGATCGAGCTGGTGCCGCTCTATTTCGCCAAGCGCCGCAAGGTGGTGGAGCGCGACGGCATGCTGATCCTGGCCGAAGACAAGCGGCTGGAACTGCTGCCCGACGAGCAGGTGCGCGAGGAGATGGTGCGGTTCCGCACGCTCGGCTGCTTCCCGCTGACGGGCGCGGTGCGCTCGCACGCCACCACGCTCGACGACGTCATCGCCGAGCTTGAAATCGCAACAGTCTCCGAACGGCAGGGCCGCGCGATCGACCGCGACCAGTCAGGCTCGATGGAAAAGAAGAAACGCGAAGGCTATTTCTGATGAATTCTCAACCACTTTCGCAAACCGCTGCAGTTATTGATTCCGATACGGACAGCCTGCCCGAGGCCGCAGCCGTGGGGCGGCAGGCGCGACCGTTGCGCTTCATCACCTGCGGCTCGGTCGATGACGGCAAGTCGACGCTGATCGGCCGGCTGTTGTGGGACACCAAGGCGGTGAAGGAAGACCAGGCGGCGACGCTGAGGCGCGATTCCACCGGCAAGCAGAACGAGCTCGGCCTGCCCGATTTCGCGCTGCTGCTGGACGGTCTCCAGGCCGAGCGCGAACAGGGCATCACCATCGATGTCGCCTACCGCTATTTCGCCACCGACCGGCGCTCGTTCATCGTCGCCGATACGCCCGGCCATGTGCAGTACACCCGCAACATGGCGACCGGCGCCTCGACCGCCGATCTCGCGGTGCTGCTGGTCGATGCGCGCGCCGGCATTCTCGAACAGACCCGCAGGCACGCCACCATCGCCGCGCTGATGGGCATCCGGCAGTTCGTGCTGGCGGTCAACAAGATCGATCTGGCGCAGTATGACGAGGCCCGGTTCCGGGCGATTTCGCGCGACTTCAAGGAGATCGCGCTGTCGCTCGGCGTGCGCCAGGTCACGGCGATCCCGGTGTCGGCGCTCAAGGGCGAGAACATCGTCACGCGCGGCGACGAGGCGATGCCCTGGTACTCGGGCGCGACGCTGGTTGAGGTTCTGGAAAAGGCGACGCAACGCACCGGCCAGACCACCGGCTTCCGGCTGCCGGTCCAGCGCGTCTCGCGCCCCGGCGAAGGCTTTCGCGGTTACCAGGGCACGGTTGCCGGCGGATCGATCAAGCCTGGCGACAGCGTCGTGGTGCTGCCCTCGGGCGTGGAAGCCAATGTGAAAGCCATCGTCACCTACGATCTCGTGCGCAACGCGGCGGTTGCCGGCGACGCCATCACCCTGGTGCTCGACCGGCCGGTGGACGTGGCGCGCGGCGACATGATCGCGGCGATCGACCAGCGGCCGCAAACCGGCCGCGCCTTCAATGCCCGGCTGGTGGCGCTGTCGCCGGACGGGATCGTGCCGGGCAAGCGCTACTGGCTCAAGGCCGGCGCGCGCCGCCAGCGTGTGATCGTGCGTCCGACCTCGGCGCTGGATCTTGCGACCGGCAACTGGGACGACGCCAGCTTCCTGCCGGTCAACGGCATCGGCGTGGTCGAACTCGATTTCGAGGACACGGCGATCTTCGACGCCTATGAGACCAACCGCGAAACCGGCGCCTTCATCCTGATCGATCCGGAAAGTCTCAACACCGTCGCCGGCGGCATGATCGACGGCAAGCGCTCGAAATCCGGCCGCTTCGACGCCCTGCCCGACGCCGACCGCGCCACCGTGACGCTTCCGGCACGTCTGCTGGAGGCGTTCCTGAAAACCGAATTCGCCCGCTCGCATGCCGGCGAGATCCGGGTGACGGGGCCCGAGGAGGTTGAGGGGGAGTAGCGGGCGCCGGCAGACGGATCATCGTGTCTCGCTGAAGAGTCTGGCAATTTCCGGCTGAAATGCTATCATTTCTTCATGACTCAGTTGAAAGTCACATTGACACACAACGAATTGACCCGCGAGACCGGCCAACAGCCTGCTGAGGGCCATGACGCTTGGGTGCGCGAGCAGATCGAGTCTCGCCTTGGCAAGAAGAAGGCTGGCAGCATGAACTACAGCAGCCTTGACGAGGTTGCCGCCGAATT
>JAHJUC010000706.1 GCA_018829385.1 Alphaproteobacteria bacterium | reverse complement strand
CGCAAGGCGCCGCCAAGCGGAGAAGGACATTATTCATGCGGGCATTGCAGCTGATCGAGGATCGCAAGCTTGAGACGGTGGATCTGCCTCCTCCCCCGCCGCCGGGCATCGGTGAAGCAACGGTTTCGATCAAGGCTGTCGCGCTCAACCACATCGATGTCTGGGGATGGCGCGGCATGGCCTTTGCCAAGCGCAAGATGCCGCTGGTCATCGGCGCCGAGGCATCCGGCGTGGTCGATGCGATCGGGCATGGCGTTTCCGGCCTGGTTCCGGGACAGCTGGTCTCGATCTATGGCGCCCGCACCTGCGGCCTCTGCCGTCCCTGCCGGGAAGGCCGGGACAATCTGTGCGAACATGTCAGCGGGGTTCATGGCTTCCATCTGGACGGCTTCGCCCAGGAGAGGGTCAATCTGCCGGCGCGGCTTCTGGTTCCCGCCCCTCCCGGCGTGACGGCGATCGGCGCGGCCGTGGCCCCGGTCACCTTCGGCACCGTCGAGCACATGCTGTTCGACAACGCGAAACTCGAACCCGGCGAAACCATCCTGATCCACGCCGGTGGATCCGGCATCGGCACGGCCGCGATCCAGCTCGCCAAGAAAATCGGCTGCACCGTCATCACCACCGTCGGCTCCGACGCCAAGATCGAGCCAGCCAGGGCGCTGGGCGCTGACCACGTGATCAACTACCGCGAGGACCGCTTCGAGGGCGTCGTGCGCAAACTCACGAAAAAGCGCGGCGTAGATGTCGTCTTCGAGCATGTCGGCGCGGACACCTGGGCCGGCTCCATGCTGTCGCTCAAGCGCGGCGGGCGTCTGGTCACCTGCGGCTCGACCTCGGGTGTCTCGACGCAGATGAACCTGATGATGCTGTTCCAGCAGCAGCTCAAGCTGTTGGGCTCCTTCGGTTGCCGGATGGAAAACATGGCCGACGCCATGCAGAAAATGGCAGCCGGTCTCGTAAAGCCGGTGATCGACACGGAAGTGGGTTTCGACGACATCGATACCGCGCTTGCCCGCATGGAAGGCCGGGACGTCTTCGGCAAGATCATCCTGCGGATGGATTGAGGCCGGCGCACGTACATGTCGAACACCTTCCGCATGGCGCTGACGCGCATCGTCATTGCACTCAGGCGTGCCCGGGACTGGGTGATCGCCATGACGATCTTTGGCCTGTTGCGGCTGATATCGCTGCTTCCCGCCGACAGGGCGATCAATTTCGTTGCCGCCATAGCCCGGCGGATCGGCCCCCTGACGTCTCGTCACAAACTGGCGATGACCAATCTGGCAAGAGCCTTTCCGGAAAAATCAAACGCCGAACACGAACTGATTGCCCTGGACATGTGGGGGAATATGGCCCGGTTGGCGGCAGAATACGTCTTCCTCGACGAGCTGTTCGACTTCGATCGCAGGAACGTGAGCCCCGGGCGTATCGAAACCGCCGGCGACGCCATCTTCGACAAGCTGCGCGACGAAGGCAAACCGTTCATCGTTTTCACCGCCCACACCGGCAATTTCGAATTCCTGCCGATCGCCGCCGCGGCGTACGATCTCGATGTGATGGCGCTGTTTCGGCCACCCAACAATCCCTATATCGCCAAGAAGGTCCTCGGTGCCCGCCGCACAAAGATGGGTCACCTTGTGCCGTCCCGCGCAGGCGCCGCGTTCACCCTTGCCCGGCGGCTTGAGGCCGGCAAGGGTGTTGGCGTGCTGGTCGACCAGAAATTCCACAAGGGAGAAGAGACCACCTTCTTCGGGCTCGAGGTGCACACCAATCCGCTGCTTGCCAAGCTGGTGCGCCAGTATGACTGTGCGGTCCACCCTGCCCGCGCGATCCGTCTGCCGGGCGGAAGGCACCGGCTTGAGCTCGAGCCGGAAATGGAAATTCCCCGCCTTCCCGATGGCAGTGTCGATGTGAAGGCAACGGCGCAAAAGCTCAACGACAAGGTCGAAAGCTGGGTCCGCGAATATCCCGGCCAGTGGCAATGGTTCCATGACCGGTGGAACATAAAGCATCAGCTCAAACAGCTGAACAGGCCCGGCAGCGCCGGGCCCGATGCGTCAGGGAAATCTCAGTAGTTGATCACGATGCGGGTGTTCTTGTTGCCGGCCTGCTGCACCAGCGCGAAGAATTTCGCTGCGTTTTCGGGAGCCAGGCGGACGCAGCCATGCGACGCCGGCCGGCCGAGACGCTTGGTGTCGTAGGTTGCGTGAACCGCATAGCCGCGGTGATAGAACACTGCATACGGCATCGGCGCATTGTTGTACTTGCGCGAGCGGTGATGACGCGACAGCCACTGGGCCGAATAGGTCCCGGTCGGTGTTGAGTATCCCTTGCGGCCGGTTGAAACAGGCCATGTGTATTTCACCCTGCCATTGTGGCTGACCACCATCGTCTGGGTCGAGATATCGACTTTGGCGATGAGGTTCGCGGCAAACACCGATGCCGACGACAAGGGCGCAAGTAAGAGGGCAAGAAGCCCGGCCAAAAACAGATTTCGCATGTTTGTTTCCCCAGTTACCCTGCAGCTGAATGTACTAGCCAGCCGTTACTTTAGGCACAGGATTTCACAAGTTAAAGTTAAAATACTACATAAAATCCGCCGCACACACCTAAAAGATTGAAATTGCTGAATTATAAGGAAACAACAAAAGCCAGTGCAGTCACCAGAGCAAGGCAGTCGCAGGCACGCCTGAAAATCATCAGCGCAGCAAGTATGTCTCCGGCATTTGCGTGTTTCCGGCCTGCGGCATTGAGGCTAGCCTCCATCACCATCTCGCCTCCGTATTGCCGGGGACCGGCAAGCGCCAAGCCGAGCGCGCCCGCCATCGCAGCCTCTGGCCAGCCGGCATTGGGGGATCGGTGCAGGCCGGAATCGGTGAGCGCCAGGTCCGCGGCCCGGCGCATCGCGCTCCGTCCCCTCACCAGTCCCGCTCCGGCTGCAATCAGCAGCGCCGACAGGCGCGCTGCCGGCCAGTTGGCGGCATCATCCAGCCTCGCCGCCGCCCGCCCGAAATCCCGATGCCGCTCGTTGAGATGCCCGATCATCGAATCCGCGGTGTTGAGCATCTTGTAGGCCATGAGACCGGGCAGCCCGAGCAGCGCATACCACAGTGCCGGGGCGACGATTCCGTCGGAGAAATTTTCGGCCAGGCTCTCGATCGCGGCTCTGGAGATCCCCGCCTGGTCGAGCGCCTCGGGATCGCGCCCGACAATCATCGAAACCGCCTTGCGCCCGCCGGTCAATCCGTTTTCGCCAAGCCCTACCGCGACCGCACGCACATGGTCTGCAAGGCTTTTCTGGGCCAGGAACACAGCGACCACCAGCACCTCAAGCACCGCGCCGGCGATACCCAGGCCGTCGAACAGGCGGGCAAGGCCCCAACCGCAAACCGCCGCCGCCAGCAGCAATACGACCATTGCCAGCAGCCCCTTGCGGCGGCGCGTGGCGCCAGGATCGAAACTCCGGTTGAAGCGCCGGTCGGCAAATCCGATGGCGTGACCGAATATCACCACCGGGTGGCTGATCCGCCGCCACAGCCAGTCCGGATCGCCGATCACGCGATCGACAATCAGGGCGGCCAGCAGAACCGCGAGATGACCCATTACGAAGCCTGCGGCCTCGCAAGCCGCAATGTTTCGCGAAGCCTGACGGCGGACAACTCGTCGGGGACGAGACCTATGCGGATCCGAGACGGGCTGTGATCGAAGGACCGCACCAGCAGCTTGTGGCTGGCGAGAAGGTCGCGAACCGCGGCACCGTCGCCGACCTCGCAATAGAAGAACAGCGCGGTTTCGCCGACAATCGGCACGCTCGCCATTTTCAGCGCCGACCGTGTCATCGCATGGGCCTTGTCGAGCTTGGTGCGAAGCTCGTTGATGAGATCAAGCCGGGAAAAGGCATGCGCGGCGATCGCCAGCGCCGGACCGGACACCGCCCAGGGACCGAGCCGGTCGCTCAGGATCTTCGCAAGCGCAGGCTCGGCGAAAACAAAACCCAGCCGCAGGCCGGCAAGACCGAAGAACTTGCCGAAAGACCGCATCACCAAGAGGTTGGGCTCCATCCCGGCAGCCCCCACCATCGACAGGTCCTGCCGCATGTCGGCGAAGGCCTCGTCGATGATCACCAGCCGGTGGCGCTGCGCCCGTACAAAACCGAAGATGTCGTCGCGTGGCGTCTCGCGGCCATCCGGATTGTTGGGGTTCGCCAGCACCGCCACGCTTGCCCGCGTGACAGTCGCGCCATCCAGCGCATCGATCGGATCAATCTCGATATCCATCCGCCGATAGGCCTGCCCATATTCGCCATAGGTCGGCGAAACGATGGCGACCTCCGACGCATTCGGCGTGAGGAACGGCAGCAACTGGATCGCGGCCTGCGTGCCGGGTACCGCGATCGGCACCACCGATCCGCCATAGTGCCGCATCGCCAGTTCGCAGACCCGCCGCACTTCACTCTGT
>JAHJUC010000705.1 GCA_018829385.1 Alphaproteobacteria bacterium | reverse complement strand
CCCCACTCGCGGCCGTCGGCGCCCTTGCCGTGCCAGGCATTGACGTTCTGGCCTAGAAGCGTGATCTCGCGGACACCGGCTTCGGCCAGCCGCTCGGCCTCACCGAGGATGCGGTCGACTGGCCGGGAGACCTCGGCGCCACGGGTATAAGGCACGACGCAGAAGGTGCAGAACTTGTCGCAGCCTTCCTGGACCGTGAGAAAAGCGGCAACGCCGCGCGCGCGGATGGCCTTTTCCGGCGCATTCGGCAGTCCGTCGAACTTGTCTTCGGCGGGAAACTCGGTCTCCACGACGCTCTCGCCGTTGCGCGCCCGCGCCAGCGCCTCGGGCAGGCGGTGATAGGTCTGCGGTCCGATGACGACGTCGACGACCGGCGCGCGGCGGATGATTTCCTGGCCTTCGGCCTGGGCGACGCAGCCGGCGACCGCCACCATCAGGTCGCCGCCTTCGGCATTGCGCTGCTTCTTGAGCTTGGCCAGCCGCCCGAGCTGCGAATAGACCTTCTCGGCGGCCTTCTCGCGGATGTGGCAGGTGTTGATGAGGATCAGGTCGGCCGCCTCGACCGTATCGACGGTCTGATAGCCGTCGCGCGCCAGCGCGTCGCCCATGCGCTCGCTGTCATAGACATTCATCTGGCAGCCATAGGTCTTGACGAAGACCTTCCTGGACTGTCCGCCGTCTTGTGCGGCAGGGACGGTGTCCGGTTTGGCGTCAGGCGTGAGGGTTGCGTGTGTCATGCCGGGCTTTTAGCGACAAAATCACGGCTTGAAAATGGCCATTCAGCCATTGAATCTGCCACGAAGTGCTGCGTTGAGGCCTTCGCGCACCCGGGCCTCGACGAGCCGGGCCGTTTTCTTGCGGTCGGTAGCCGCATCAAACGGGATGGCCTCGCCGAACACCACCTCGACATCGAGCGCCCCGTCGCGGATGACGCGCAGCATGTGCGGTCCCAGCGCCACGTCTCCGGGCCAGCCCGCGACCGGCCGGTGATAGCGTCCCATCGGCATGCCGTGGATGCCGGTATAGGCGATCGACACCGGCTGGATGTTGACCCTGCCCTCGGGCGTGAACGGCAGCGCGGCGCTTGCCGCGCCAAACAGCGAGGAATTGAACGGCATCACCCGATTGCCGTCGGAAGTGGTTCCCTCGGCAAACAGCACCACCACTTCCCCCGCCAGCAGCCGGCTCGAGACTTCGGAAATCTGGTCGCCGGTCTTGCGCCGGACCTCGCGCTCGACGAATACCGAGCGCTGCAGCCGCGCCAGCCAGCCGAGCACCGGCCAGGTGCGGACTTCCGACTTGGCGATGAAGACGACGTCGGCAACCGATCCGAGGACCAGAATATCCTTCCAAGAGACGTGATTGGCGACCATCAGCAGAGGCCGCTCCGGTGACAGGCTCCCCCTGACATGCACCCTGAGGCCGATGATCCGGCACATCATCCGATGCCACCAGCGCGGCAACAGCCGCATGACCGAATGGCCCGTTCCAAGCGCGATCAATTGCACCGGCAGCAGCGCCAGCGTCAGGGCCAGGAAGGCCGCCAGAACGAAGGCGATGCGCAGGCCGGCGATCATGGCCGGGCCGGCAGGGCTGAAAGACAGGCGATATCCGGCATCGGGGCGTTATTTCTTGTCAGGCTTGATCGGAATTCCATAGAGTTCCAGCCGGTGATCGACCAGCCTGAAACCATGTTCACGGGCAATGCGCTCCTGCAGCGCCTCGATTTCCGGGGAATGGAATTCGATCACCTGGCCGGTGCGCAGATCGATGAGATGGTCGTGGTGTTCTTCGGGCACCGTCTCGTAGCGCGAGCGGCCATCGCGAAAATCATGCCGCTCGATGATGCCGATGTCCTCGAACAGTTTCACGGTGCGGTAGACGGTGGACATGGAAATGCGCGAATCAACCAGGACGGCACGGCGGTGCAGTTCCTCGACATCGGGATGATCATCGGCGCCATCAAGCACACGCGCGATGATCCGGCGTTGCTCGGTCATGCGCATGCCGCGCTCGGCGCATCTGTCTTCCAGGGATTTCTGCTCGTCCATCGCCTGCCCCGCCGGTTGATGTGGTGAGGTTATGCCGGCGATACCTTAGCCGACGATCCCCTGCGACTAGCGAAGATCGCGGCGCATGACAAGCGCCGTCGTGCT
>JAHJUC010000704.1 GCA_018829385.1 Alphaproteobacteria bacterium | reverse complement strand
CGACGGCAAGCCGACCTTCGTCATCAACGCGCAGAACTGCGTGCACTGCAAGACCTGCGACATCAAGGACCCGAACCAGAACATCAACTGGGTCCCGCCGCAGGGCGGCGAGGGGCCGGTGTATACCAATATGTGAGGGGGCAGGGCGGTCCGAGTCGCTTTGCTTTAAGTCGCACCTTTGCGGTGCCGACGTTGAGAAGCCGCAATCCGCGATGGCGCGCTTCGCGCCCTCTCGGAGCCTGCGGCCTTGATGGATGACTATCACTCACGGCCCTTTGCTGCCGTTCGCCAGTCATTTGAGATGCTGCTTTGCAACCCGTCGAGGCGACCATTCGTGCATCTTGCAGCATTTTCAGGGGACGAGTGTCCGGTGAGCGGACAAAACGCCCAATGCCGAAGCTATGGCGTTTGTGACGTTGGACACCCAGTCGCATATGGAACCGAGTAGCATAAGGGGTTGTCGTTGCTGGACTTGGTTAAACTAAATTCGCAAGCGCCAACCTAAGAATCTCTCGAGACATGGCGCGATCATCACCTCTTGCATCCCGCATCATTGTTAAATTCATCTGTGCGTCGATGTAGGCTGCCAGCAGTTCAGTATCTGTGTCGCTCATTAGCGTGCCATTCTTTTTGCAGCGATCAATCCAGTTGGCATATGCGTTCAACTTCCAAGCATGAACGGTGTTGATCGCCTTTGCAGTTTCTGGACCGATTTGGCTCACTGCGCTGCGCATTTTCACGAGCAGGCAGCCTTCGGGAATGGCTTTATCTGCCCGATCACCGGTCATCTTTGCTGTGAAGTTTTTCAAGGTGACCTGAAAGGGTTCATCGCTTTCAAGCGTTTTGAAAATCGGCACGAAAGCGACCTCAAAATACTTTTGGAGGCTCGCCGCTAGCAGACCGTCTTCACCACCAAACTCACGATAAAGGCTTGGCCTGGACACTCCCGCGCGCTTGCAAACATCGTTCAGGGAAATAGCTTCCGAACCTTCCTGCCAAAACGCCATCATTGAAACACGCATCACATGCTCGCGTTCAAACGTCTTGGGACGGCCCCGTTTTCGTGGCTCTTGTTGAGACATCATAATATAATACAAGCCTGTCCATTATTGCCTTTCCTATTTTTATAACATAGCGTCCGAAAATAAACCACGCGGAACGCTAGATAGGAAATTGCGATGACCAAAGAGACCATTGCCATCATTGGAGCCACTGGTCTGGTGGGCCGCACGCTCTATGATATCGTTGACAAAACCCGCTATGAGATTGCGGTCGTTGGACGCTCGGTGGAGAAGATGCGCTCCGTTTTCCCCGACGCGATCAACCATATGGACTGGGACGGCTTCAAGGATAGCGAAGCTAAAGACTATGCGGTGATCATAAATCTTGCTGGCTCTGGTGTGTCGGAACAGAAATGGACGGACGCCTACAAGCAGGTGATGATTGATAGCCGTATTGGGGCGACAGAAATCTGCGTCAACCTCTGTGCAAAGAACCCTAACATTCACCTGATAAATGCCTCTGCGGTCAGTGCCTACGGGTTCTACACCGAGCCATTCATCCGTTTTACCGAAGATGACACCGATGCGCGCAAAGGCACCGCTTTTCTTCAGTCCCTCATCGACAACTGGGAAGCAGCTGCCCTGAAAGCAGAGGCGACAGGCAACTCGGTTGTGCTTCTGAGAACAGGGGTCGTCTTCGATGCAACTGAAGGACCGCTCCCTCAAATGATGAAGCCCTTCAACATGTTCATTGGCGGCAAGATCGGCACCGGGCGTCAGATGATGTCCTGGATAAGCGTTGAGGATGAAGCGCGTGCGATCAACTTCTTGCTGGACAATCGGTGCATCACCGGACCGGTCAACTGCACCTCACCCGGAGCGTGTACGAATGCAGAGTTTGCTAAGGCGCTCGGCAAAGCCTTGGGCAAGCCAAGTTTCTTTCCGACGCCTGCCTTCATGATCGAGGTCGCCATGGGGCAAATGGGAGACGAGTTGATCGTAAAAGGCCAGCATGTCTTTCCAAAAAAGCTGCTGGATGCGGGGTTTGAGTTTAAGCACCAAACGATCAAAGCCTACCTAGATGAGGCAGTCGCAAAGGGCTGATTTGGGCTCGAAGCTGCCATGCGGCGGCGAAGAAAACATTCTGCCTCCGTGATCGTCGGAATGTCAGCTCCGTGTAGAATTGCATAGCGGTTTCGCAGTTGCAGCAAATGACTGCTCCCCGCCCGTTTCAGCCGTTAGTGAACAGTCCGCCTTGGCCGCGCCGCCCTCATTGCAGATCGGGTTTGCAGACATGGTCTTGAGAAAAGGCGGGATCCAAGAACCCCGCCTTGAGTCCGTTACTGAAACGCCGTCTCGAAGAAGCTTCTGAGCTTGCGTGAATGCAGCCTCTCGGGCGGCATGGCGGCGAGTTTTTCCATCGCCAGCAACCCGATCTTGAGGTGCTGGTTGACCTGCGTCTTGTAGAAGGCCGAGGCCATGCCGGGCAGCTTGAGTTCGCCGTGCAGCGGCTTGTCGGAGACGCAGAGCAGGGTGCCGTAGGGCACGCGGAAGCGGAAGCCGTTGGCGGCGATGGTGGCCGATTCCATGTCCAGCGCGATGGCGCGTGACTGGGACAGGCGCTGCACCGGGCCGCGCTGGTCGCGGAGTTCCCAGTTGCGGTTGTCGATGGTGGCCACCGTGCCGGTGCGCATGATCCGCTTGAGATCATAGCCGTCGAGGCCGGTGACTTCGGCGACCGCGTCCTGGACCGCGACCTGCACCTCGGCCAGCGCCGGGATCGGCACCCATGCCGGAAGGTCGTCATCGAGCACGTGGTCCTCGCGCACATAGGCGTGGGCCAGCACATAGTCGCCGAGGTTCTGGCTGTTGCGCAGGCCCGCACAGTGGCCGAGCATCAGCCAGGCATGCGGGCGGAGCACGGCGATATGGTCGGTTATGGTCTTGGCGTTGGACGGGCCGACGCCGATATTGACCATGGTGATGCCGCCATGGCCCTTTCGCTTCAGGTGATAGGCCGGCATCTGCGGCAGGCGCGGCGGAGCGACGCCCTCGGTCGGGCTGCCTTCGCCAAGCGGCGTGATCAGATTGCCCGGCTCGACAAAGGACTCGTAATCGCCGTTGCCTTCCGACATCAGCGACCGCGCATGGGCGCAGAACTCGTCGATGTAGAACTGGTAGTTGGTAAACAGCACGAAATTCTGGAAATGATCCGGTGCGGTGGCGGTGTAGTGGGACAGCCGCGCCAGCGAATAGTCGATCCGCTGCGCCTTGAAGGGCGCCAGCGGAAGCAGTTCGCCGGGAGCGGGCTCATAAAGCCCGTTGACGATTTCGTCGTCGGTGGTGGCGAGATCGGGTGTGTCAAACAGGTCGCGCAGCGGCATGTCGAGCCTTTCGGCCACCGCCGCCTCGACATAGGCGCCTTCGCCAAAGGCGAAATGCAGCGGGATCGGCGTGTCGGATTCGGATACCGTCAGCGCCCCGCCGTGGTTGCGCAGCAGGAGGTCGAACTGGGTGGTCAGGTAGCTGCGGAACAGCGCCGGCCGGGTGATGGTTGCGGCGTAGCGGCCGGGCGAGACGACGTGGCCGAAGGACAGCCTTGAATCGACCATGCCGAAGGAGGTCGTCTCCAGGCTGATCTGGGGATAGAAGGCGCGGTAGCGGCCTGCCGGTTTCTCGGTGGCAAGGCCCTGAAAGGCCTCGCACAGGAAGCGGGTGTTGCGATCATAGATGGCTTCGAGCGCCGCAACCGCGCTTGCCGCGTCGGAAAACTCCTGCGGTTTGACCGGTTCGGGTGAAATGAAGCCGCTGGCGATGGGGGAAGAGATTCGTTGGTTCATGCATCGTTATATACGAGAAATGATTACAAGGAAAAGACGATCAGCACCGAAAGGACTTTCAGCCGGTTGGCTGGATATGGCCGCCGTCGCCCCTGCCTCTCTGCATGGACAGTTGCCGGCCTAGTTGCTGTTGCGCTTCAGGCTGACATAGAGAACGTATCCGGCGCCTGACAGGCCGGGGCCCTTGTCGCCGGTCTGGGCGTAGGCGAAGGCGCCGACGGGGCCGACCAGGAAGCTGACCAGGGCGGTGATGCGCAACAGCGTGGTGATGGAGTGCTGGATCCGGGTTTTCATGACATCAATCCTTTGAAGGCGG
>JAHJUC010000703.1 GCA_018829385.1 Alphaproteobacteria bacterium | reverse complement strand
GTCAGGCCGGCAACGATCTCGACACCTTCCAGCTCCGGCCGCGAAATGGCGGCACCATAGCGCGCGGCGTCATCGACGAACGCCATGGTCGGCCGCACCTTGTTGAGCACATAGACCAGCCGGTCATGCGCTTCGGTGATCAGCGAATACTGCTCGGCCAGCGGCACCGTCGGAACGCCGGCATATTGTGCACCCAGCGACAGCAATGCGTGATCGAGGCTGTTGCCCGACATGATGACGATCGGGGTCGAGGCATCCATTCCGCGCGCGGCCAGGCTGGACGCTATGGCGCGGACCGCATCCCGGACTTCCGCATACCCCATTTCGCGCCATCCATCGCCCGACCTTTCGGCGAGGAAGATGCTCGACGGCGTCTTCTCCGCCCACTTGTCCAGCCAGACACCGGTGTTCGAGACCACCGGATCGAACGGCGTCCGGCTTGTCATCAACAGGTCGCCGGTGCGCCGCTCCATCGTGGCGGCGTGAGGGACCAGTGTCAGCCCCGTTGCGTTGTCCTTCATGACATGCCTCCCAAGCGGTCATTCAGCTCTTGCGATTGTCTTCGATGATGCGCCCGAGCAGCTCTTTCAGCGTTTTCCGTTCGGAAACGTTCAATCCGGACAGAATTCTGTCTTCATGGTCATGAACCTGTTTCTCTGTACGGCTCCAGAGGTTGCGGCCCTTCAGGGTTGCCTGAAGTGCATAGGACCGCCGGTCGCCTTCGACCCTGTTGCGGGATATCAGGTCCGCGTTCTCCAGCTCGTCGACGATGACAACCACGCCGGACCGCTCGATCTGCAGGGCCTGCGCCAGTTGAGTTTGCGAGATGTCCGGATTTTCGACCACGATGCCGAGCGCAGAGAAGGTCACGATCCTCAGACCGGTCGGCTTGAGGATGCGCATCATGTCTTCATGGACCAGCAGGTAGGCCAGCTTCATCTCGTAGCCGACGAACTGACGAAGATTGCCCTGCGTCAGTTGCTCCTCTTTTGCGGCCGTCTCGGTTGCCTGCTTTTTCATGTCTGCTCCTGTCGTGACGTCCTTGCCGGGCAGTGCTTCGCCTGTGCCGGTGCGGTCACCGGAAAACCGGGCGCCGCTTCTCGAGGAAGGACTTGAGGCCCTCCTCCGCGTCGGCGCTCGTCTGCGACACCGCGGCACAGAGGCTTTCAGCGAAAAGACCGTCCGATTTCGACATGTCGGAAATCCGGCTGATCGCCTGGATCATCATGTAGTTGGACAGGCTGGCATTGCCCGCGATCTTGGTGGCGAGCTTTTGTGCCAGCGCCATGGCTTCGCCTTCGCCGACTGAATAGTGCGTCAGTCCCAGTGCCAGGCCTTCCTCGGCATTGTATTTGCGCCCGGTCAGCATCATCTCGCACATCCGGTCCGAGCCGATGATGCGGCCGACCCGCACTGTGGCGCCGCCGCCGACGAAAATGCCGCGCATGCCCTCAGGCAGCTGGAAGATGGTCGAGGGCTCGGCAATCCGCACATGGGTGGAGGTGGCAAGCTCCAGCCCGCCGCCGATCACCGCGCCAAACATCGCCGAAACAACAGGAAGACCGGAGAACTGGATGATATCCATCACCCGGTGCCAGTTGCGCGAATGCCGCATCGTGCCTTCCGCATTCCGCGACACATGCTCTGACAGATCAAGGCCCGAGCAGTAGTGCCCGGCGGTGCCGGTCAGGACCACCGCCCTGACGCCTTCCGGTGGCGCCGTGAAAAACGCTTCGAGCGCTTCGAGCAGCTCGTCGCACATCGCATTGCGCTTGGCCGGGCGGTTCATGGTCAACGTGGCCACCGGTCCGTCGACCGTTACCAACAGAATGTCACTGGAATTGGTCATCTTGATCTGTGCAATCCTATTTTGCGGGCCTATTTTGCGGGCATGCGGGCCGCGCCATCCAGCCGGATGACGCAACCGTTCAGCATCGTGTTTTCGACAATCTGCTGGACCAGTTGCGCATATTCCGCTGGCAAACCCATCCGGCTCGGAAAGGGTACATTCTTCAGAATGTCCCCGCGAATATCGTCAGGCAGTCCGGCGCTCATGCCGGTTTCGAAAAGGCCCGGCGCGATGGCGACAACCCGGATTCCGAACCGCGCCAGTTCCCGCGCCGCGGGCAGCGTCATCGACACCACTCCGCCTTTCGACGCGGAATAGGCCACCTGTCCGATCTGGCCATCCTCGAATGCCACCGAAGCCGTGTTGACGATCACGCCACGCGTCCCGTCCTCATCCAGAGGCGCGACGGCAGCCATCGCCCGGGCAGCGACATTCATGACGGCATAGGTCCCCATCAGGTTGACCTGGATCGTGCGGTCGAAGATCCCGGTCGTCAGCGAACCGTCACGCGGCAAAATGCGCGACGCCGTACCAATACCCGCGCACGAAACGACCACCCGTGGCGCGCCTCCGAGCGCCTGGATCGCCTTTTCGAACGCAGCCTCGACATCTGCGGCATTTGAGACATCGGCGGCAAGCGCCTCGCCTTCGATGTCGCTGGCGACCCGCCTGGCCGCCTCCAGCGAAAGATCAAGCACTGCCACGCGCGCGCCGGCTGCCGCGAGACGGCGAGCCGTCGCCTCGCCCAGACCGCTGCCGCCGCCGGTCACCAGCGCAATGGTTCCGTTCAGATTCATGACGATTCTCCTCACTCCGCCAAAATTGTGGATAAAAATAATTGTTGTGTCAATGAACAATCATCATTGGAAACAAAATAACGCCGAGCCTGGTCGCTTCCGCATGGCTTGAGTTCTGCCCCTGTCGGCATGTAGCGCACCGCCCGCCGGCCGGAAGCCGAACGGAACCACGTCAGCCCTGGCCATCGGAAAACACGCCCTGCCCGTCCCGGCCAGTCGGGAACCGACAGTGACCGGGTTGCGCCCTGCAAGCCTGAAAGCCCTTGTCTAGCTCAAGGGCGCCGGATGGATGAACGGCCAGGGCGAGCTGTCGGAACCGCGCGGGATTGTCACCTCGATCACCACCGGTTCATTGGCCTCGAGGGCTTCGGCGAGCTTGCCGCGAAGATCTTCGGGACTGTCGGCTTTCATCGCCATGACGCCAAAGGATCTGGCCAGGGCCACGAAATCGGGGTTTTCCAGATCGGCGCCGAGCAGCCGGTTGCCGTAGACCGTCTGCTGGTCGCGGCGCACATTGCCGTAAGCCGAATTGTTGAAGACGATCGCCACCACTGCGATGCCGAATTGCCGGGCTGTCGCCAGTTCCTGGACGCCGAACATGAAGCCGCCGTCGCCCGAGACCGAAACCACCGCCTTGTCCGGATTGGCTACTTTCACACCCAGCGCCGTGTTGAAGCCGAAGCCGAGATTGTCCTGGTAGCCGCAGGTGACGTAGTTCCGTGCCGCATAGACCGGGAAACACATCCGCGCGGTGAACCCGACCTGGGAGACCTCTTCGACAAAGAAACCATCGCGCGGCAGCACGTCGCGGATCACCCGAAGATAGCCTTCCTGCGGCTGAACGCTGGTCAGCGTGTGTGCCGCATCGGCCTTCAGCTTCGCAAGCTCGGCCTCACGCGAAGACCGCGCGGGCAGCCCCTTCAACTCGTCAATCAAGGCGCGGGCGCCAGCAGCGGAATCCGTCACCAGGCCGACATCCGGTTTCAGACGCACCATCTCGGTCGGGTCAATATCGATCCGTACGACCTTCAGTCCCTTCGGCATCCAGCGCCAGCGGAAATACTGCAGCTCGAGCCGCGAGCCGATGCCGATCAGCAGGTCGCAATCCTGCCAGTACTGCCAGGCGGCCGGCGGCGGCAGCGCAAGCGGATCATCATCGGGCAGGATGCCCTTGCCCGAGCGGTGCGCGGTCACCGGCGCCTGTAGCAGCTGCGCCAGTTCGGCCACTTCGGCTTCCGCGCCAATGGCGCCGGATCCGAGCATGATCATCGGGTTCTTCGCAGCACCAATCAGCGCCGCGGCTTTGGCGACAGTGTCGGGATCGGGCCGGGGAGCGGCGAGCGGTCGAGCGGCTTCCGGCATGTCGACCTCGGCCGCCATGCCGAACACATCCCACGGCGCCTCGACGCCGACCGGCCGCTGACGGCCCGACAGCATCTGCTTGAAGGCTTCGTCCATCACGGCGCCTGCTTCCGTCGGATGATTGATCCGCTCGGCCCACTTGGTCAGCCCCTTGAGCGTGCCGAGGTGGTCGGGCAGCTCGTGCAGCTGCCCCCGGCCCTGCCCGATCAGATGCGACATGATGTTGCCGGTCAGGCACATCACCGGCGCGTTGGCGCCATAGGCGGTACACAGCGCAGCGCCGGAATTGAGAAGCCCCGGCCCCGGCACCACCGTGTAGGCGCCGACCCGGTCGGTGGACTTGGCATAGCCATAGGCCATGTAGCCTGCACCCTGCTCGTGCCGGGTATGGATGAACCGGATGCTCTCGGCTTCCCGCGCCAGCGCATCGTTGAAATCATACATATGCGCGCCGGGAATGCCGAAGACGGTATCCACGCCATTGGCAATCAGCGACTTGGCCATTATTTCGCCGGTGGTCATGCGGGTCATCGGAGTATCCTGTTCTGCAATGTCGAGATTATCGAAGGTTTGATTTCGTGCAGGCCTTCAGGCCAGGGTCAAGGCCGATGTCGCTGGCTGAGGTGTACCGGCGGGTCTTGCCAAAGACATCGCTGTTTGAAGGCTTCTCCACCGGACCGGTTGGTTTTTCCGGCATCACGCAGTCTTCACATCCGTATCTGCTGAAGTTCGTCCAGCAGATCGAGCAGGAGATCGAGCTTCTCACGTCCGAACTCGCTTTCCACGGTCGAAAAGATCTGGGCGTTGCGTTCGCGATGCCTGGCGATAAGCGCCTTTCCAGCCGGCGTTACACTCACCAGGGTCCGGCGCCGGTCGACC
>JAHJUC010000105.1 GCA_018829385.1 Alphaproteobacteria bacterium | reverse complement strand
CATCGACATGACCCAGGCGGTTCGTTCGCCCGGCTCGACGCTCAAGCCGTTCATCTACGGGCTTGCCTTCGAGGATGCGCTGATCGCGCCCGAAACACTGATCGACGATACGCCCGCCGATTTCTCGGGCTACCGGCCGCGGAATTTCGACCGGGGCTACATGGGCGAGGTCAGCATTCGCGAGGCGCTGCAGTTCTCGCTGAACGTTCCTGCGGTGCGGCTGCTTGAGGCGGTCGGGCCGCAACGGCTGCTGGCCCGTCTGCGGCGCGGCGGAACCACGCTCGACCTGCCGCCAGGCGGCGCGCCGGGACTGGCGATCGGCCTGGGCGGGGCAGGGGTCAGTCTTCGCAACCTGGTTCAGCTCTACACCGCCTTTGTCAACAACGGCATGGCGCATCCGCTCAGGGACGGCTCCGAACCGCTCGCTCCCGGACCGCTGCAGCAGCCGGTGATGGCGGCTGACGCCAACTGGCGCGTCGCCGACATTCTTTCCGGCGTCAGCGCGCCGCAGGGCGCGCCGAACATTGCCATCGCCTACAAGACCGGCACCTCCTATGGCTACCGTGACGCCTGGGCGGTCGGGTTTGACGGGCGTCATGTGCTCGGCGTCTGGGTGGGACGGCCCGATGCCGCGCCGGTTCCGGGCCTATCGGGGATCGAAACGGCGGCCCCCTTGCTGTTCGAGGCATTTGCGCGGGCGGGGCTCGATCGTGTTGATTTTCCCGGCCCGCCAGCCGGAATCGTGGAGAGATCGCGCAGCGCCCTGCCTTACGCCCTGAAAAAATACCGGGGCCGGGACGCGGACGTCGGCGTTGTGGCGGATGGTTCGCTGCCGCCGCAGATCGTCTATCCGCCGCAGGGCGCGCGTGTCGCGCTCGGATCGGGCGGATCCGGCCCGTTGATGCCGCTGGTGATCAAGCTTCAGGGCGGTTCGGGTCCCTACCGCCTGATCGCCAATGGCGAGGCGCTGCCCAAACCCTCGCGCCGGCGGGTGCTGAACTGGACGCCGGACAGCCCCGGCGCCTCGACGCTCACCGTGATGGATGCGGAAGGCCGGGCTGCGAGTGTCAGCGTCTTCATCGACGGCAACTGACCGGAACCGCAGTGGCTGCCGATGGTATGTTAGCCTACGGTTACATTCATCGCCTTGAAAACCAGTTCGCGCAGACGGGTGGCAACCGCGCTGATGATCACGTTCCTGCGTGAAATGAGATAGTAGGGACTGACGAGGATCTGTTGCTCTGGACCGACAGTGGTCAGACCTCCGGCTAGGTTGTTGGCGACGAACAGATCCGCCACCGGCCTTGGCGTCGGCGCCAGCGCGTTGGAAGAAGCAAGGTAGGAAATCATCACCAGCATCGACGTGGTGTTGACGATGTCGCCGGGCAGGTCGACGCCTGCCGAGACGAACACACCTTCAAGCGCCTGGCGCAGCGGTGTCTGCGGCGCCTGGACGACCCATTCATAGGCCGCTAGGTCCTGCAGCGACGTGGTCTGGCTGTCGGCAAGCGGGTGTCCGGCCCGCATCATGAAGCAGATGTCTTCATGACGGCCCGGCCGCACGTCGAGCTGGCGCTTGTCGTATTTCGGCGGAATGCGCGAAAGCACGAAGTCATAGTCGCCGCGAAACAAGCCCTCGACGAGGACGTCGCTCGGCGCCACATCGACGTGGATGTCCGCTCCGTGGGCCGTTTTCTTCAACTCCTGAATCGCAGGCACGACAAAGGCCACTGCTCCATCGGTGACCGAGCCGACACGCGCCGTGCCGGCAAGCCCCTCGCTGACCGAGGATATTTCCCTGAGGGTGCGGTCAAGACCATTGAGCAGATTATGGCCATTGCGGATCAGGGTTTCACCGACCGGGGTGGGTGTCATGCCCTTGGGATGGCGCACGAATACCGGACCGCCGACGGTGCGTTCGATGTTTGCCAGCATGCGCGATGCGGCAGGCTGCGACAGGGCCATCTGCTCGGCCGCCAGACCGAGCTGCCCGGTTTCGTGAACCGCCTGTATCAGGCGGAAGTCCTTGAGTTGCAGATTGCGTGTTGTCAGGGCCATTTTCTGCTTATCAATTTTGATATGCAGATTGTCAATCTATTCATTTGAATTGCATGTTACGGACCCGCTAATCTGGCTCCGGGTTCAACAGGAT
>JAHJUC010000702.1 GCA_018829385.1 Alphaproteobacteria bacterium | reverse complement strand
GACGCTGGCGCGCGTGGCCATTGCCGCGCCGCTCATCGCCCTGGTCATGGCGGTGGCGCTCAGGGACGTGCCGGCGAAGGCCGGGCTCGGGGTGCAGGACTGGTCCTGGTTCGACGGGCCCGACAAGCAGATCACCGAACTTGAAAAGGTGCTGGGCGAAGGACGCCGGCTGCCGGTGGAACGGCTGATGAGCTGGGCCGATCTGCGCTTTGGCCGCACCGGCGGTTACGAGGAGCCACGCCAGCTCCTCCTCAGGGACATGAATTTCCACGTCCTGCGCTCGCGCGCAACGCTCGCCAACGCACCATGCGGACTGAGCACCGAACTGACCGCGGCGCCCTACAACATCGGCACCGCGGTCGGATGGCTTGGCGACGGAATCTCCAGGGGTCTGGGGATTTCCTGCCCCGATGAGGCGCACCAGGCCGAAACGCTTCGGTGCACGCCCTCGACCCTGAAGGGGCCGGTCAGGCCGCATTGCGTGCCTGTGGTCCAGAGCGATTTTGCCGCGACCTATATCGCAACCCGCCATGGCAATGCCGCCGCCACGCTGCTGGTCGCGCTTCAGGCCTGCTTCATCTTCTTCGTCATCGGTCTCTATCTGAAACTCCAGGCCAAGCGGTCGCGGGATCCGGTCGAGACCGGCGCGGACCAGGCGCTGGCGTGCATCGCGCTCGGCGCGGGCATGCTGTTCCTGATGCAGTGGATCCTGGCGTGGTCGAACGCATTCGGGCTGTTGCCCGTGATGGGGCAGCCGATGACCTGGCTGTCGGCAGGTACAAGTCATCATCTTTTCATGGCAATCCCGGCGTCGCTGGTGCTTCTCGTGGCAACTCGCCTTGCAGGAATGAAAGCACCCGTGTTAACAATTCGTATACCGCCACGACGCCGGGGTTGATGCCGTTAGTGTTTGAGTCAAGGGAGCAGGCGTTGAGATGGACAAGAAGCACAATGACGGAAATGCCGTCCTAAGTACGACACGGCTGAAGCAGGCGTTCATTATTGTCTTCGCCGCGGTAGCCTTCTTCATGACTGCTTACGCGACCAGTGGCGGCGCGCGGATATTTATGACCGAGACCTATGCCTGGGTCGGCATTACCGCGCTTGCTGTCGGCTTCCTGGCCTTCACCTCGCTTGTTCTCGGCGACGGCATATCGTCCAACCGGCTGACGCAGATTGCCCTGGTGATGCCGTTCTATCTCGTCGCCGTGGCGATCTGCTGGATTTCCTCCTTCGCCTCCTACCATCAGCAGTTCCTCAGCGTTGGCGGCTCCGACCTTGCCAATGCCGAGACCAATTTGCGGCAGATGGGGCTCTACGCCCATGAAATCAGCCAGGAAATGAACGACCGGTATTCCGACAAGAGGACCGCATTGCTGGGCGACGAGGCGCTGAAGGACTACTCGGCCAGAATGGGAGCGCTGACCGATGAGCTGCGCGACCGCGACAAGAAGAAGGAAATCGCCTCCGAACTGCAGACGCTGATCGAGGCCAAGAAGGTAGAGCTGCGCAACCGCCAGGCCCAGCTGACAACCCGGCAGAGCGAAGTCGAGCGGGATCTCACCAAACTTGCGGCCCAGATCGGCAATCTCGAACAGCAGGCCGCCGCAAGGCAGGGCCGCGTCGCCGCCACCGCCGACCTGGTCGGCAAGCTCGAAACCGCGCTGAAGGAAGAGGAAGGCGAACCCGGTGTGGCGCCGGACGACAAGGCCGTTCTTCTGGCCGACGGGCTTGCCGCTCAACTGGTGAGCGACCCGGCCTGCAATCGCCGGCGCCGTGCCGGGACCGGCGGCGGGCTTGCCGGGACCTGCTACAGGGCCCTGGGAGAGAAGCTTGCCGAAACGCAGGCCGAGCTTGCGGATGCGGACAAGGAATACAAATCCACGCGCAGCCAGCTGCTGAACGCAACTCAGCAGCAGGCCACGCTGCAGTCGGATCTGGTCAAGATCACGGCCGAGCTGGAGTCCGCCACGACCCAGCTCAACCAGGATGTTGCATCGGGTTACACGCTCGATGCCGACGGTTTCCTGCAAAGCGTCAATGCGTTCATCGACACGCCATCCCAGACCAGCTTCGAGCAGACCGCGAGCTACTGCCAGGTGGTCACCGAGGTCTTGTCCGATCTCAAGTCCGTTTCCGATCTTCCCGCCTGCGAGCCGCAGCCGCTGATGGCCGTATTCCGGCAGATCGAAACGCTCGACGCCGATCAGATCGCCTTTGGCCAGGCCTGCGATGAAACCGACCGCCGCAAGCAGATCATCGACAACCTGCGGACGGAAATGCTGGATGTGTCCGGCCCCGAGCGGCTCAAGCCGATCACCCGGGCCTATGACCAGATGCGGGCGGAGGTGCTTGAGACCTGCCTGGTAGCCGCCGAGCAGCGGGGCCTCGAGGGTGGCCCGTACCGCGAGGATCTCGCCAGTCTCTACGATCGCATCAATCCCTCGCAGGACGCGATCAGCAAGGCCATCGGCAAGGTCGAGGCGCTGTTCAACGGAACCGCCTCGGCCCGCGATTACTTCCCGGCCCTGCTGGCGCTGCTGCAGGAACTGTCGCTGCTACTGGCAAAACTGTTCTGGGATGCCAATGTCGTGGCCAAGGCTTCGCGCCGCAAGGATGATTTTGACACGGCCGATCTGGACCTCGACGCCAAGCCCGACGATCCGGATTCTGTGCTCGCGGCCAAGAACGTGATCCTCAACGCCGTGTTCGACAAGCAGGGCTATCTGTTGCCGCTGCTGTTTGACGAGGACTATTCCCACGAGATGCGCAGCCAGATGCGGCTGATCGTCGACAATCTTTTCCGCAAGCAGCTGGCCAGGAAAACCAGCCGTGGAATCCTGATATCGGAACAGGGCCTGGCGGAAGTCGGGCGCCGGATCCGAAAGCACACTGAAGCCGTCGAAAACAGGAATGCAAGGCCTGAACCCGAAACCGCCGTCGTCGATGCCGCCGCCGCTGCTGACAGTCTCGAGG
>JAHJUC010000104.1 GCA_018829385.1 Alphaproteobacteria bacterium | reverse complement strand
CACATGACGGCAAGCTCGCTGTCGCGTGGCGACAAGCGGCGCCTGGAGATGGCGATGTGCCTTGTCCAGGAACCCAAGCTGCTGCTGCTCGACGAACCGACCGCCGGCATGGCGCGGGCCGACACCAACAACACCATCGACCTGCTCAACCAGATCCACGACAGCCGCGAGATCACCATGGTGATCATCGAGCACGACATGCACGTCGTCTTCTCGCTGGCCAAGCGCATCACGGTGCTGGCACAGGGCACGCCGCTGGTCGAGGACACCCCTGACAACATCAAGGGACATCCGAAAGTCAAGGAAGCCTATCTGGGAGAGGCCGCAGCATGAGCCAGCTCGAACTCGACAAGGGCGCCGCAAAGAACGACCGCCCCGATTTCTCGAAAAACGCCAACCACGCCGCGACCGCTCCGGCTTTTCTCTCGGTGCACGACATCCACGCCTACTACGGCGAGAGCTATATCGTGCAGGGCGTCAGCTTCAACGTTCATGAGGGCGAAATTCTCGCCCTGCTCGGCCGCAACGGCGCCGGCAAGACCTCGACGCTGCGCGCCATTGCCCAGATCGGCTCACCGTTGATGACCCATGGCGAAGTCTGGCTTGACCATCAGCCCTTGCACCGGATGAGCTCGCACGAGGCATCCCGCGCCGGCCTGTCGCTGGTTCCGGAAGATCGCCGCATCATTCCCGGACTGACGGTCGAGGAGAACATCCAGCTGGCCCAGATCGCCCCGCCGATCGGCTGGTCGGTGGAACGCATCTATGAGCTGTTCCCGCGCCTGGGCGAACGCCGCAAGCAGGAGGGCGTAACGCTTTCGGGCGGCGAACAGCAGATGCTGTCGATCGGACGGGCACTGGCCCGCGACATCAAGGTACTGCTGCTCGACGAGCCTTACGAAGGTCTTGCGCCGGTGATCGTTGACGAGATCGAAAAGACCCTCAACATCATCAAGCAGCAGGGCATCACCACGATCCTGGTCGAGCAGAACGCCGTCCGCGCCCTGAAGCTCGCCGACCGTGCGGTGATCCTGGAGTCGGGTGAAGTGGTCTTCGACGGCACCGCCAAGGAAGTGCTGGAGAACGAGCAGCTGCGCCACGATTACCTGGCGATCTGAGAAGCACCAAATCCGGTGGTTCAGACCGGGCGCTGCCGATGTGATCCTTCGAAGAACAACCAAATCGCGCCTTCCGGGCGCGATTTTTTTTGCGCAGAATCCGGCGGCGAGCCCGCCCCGCTACAGGTTGATCATGCCGATGCTGGTGCCGCCGCAGACATAGAGTGTCTGTCCGGTGACAAAGCTGCTCGCCGGATCGCAGAAGAACAGGAAGGCATTGCTGACATCATCGACCGAACCGAGCCGCCCGACCGGGATCCTGTTGGCAAGATCCGCCTCGCGCTCGCTGCCTTTCGGGATGATACCCCAGAAATTATCGGTCTGGATCGGACCGGGTGCCACCACGTTGACGGTGATGCCATGCGGCGCCAGTTCCAGCGCCCAGGTCCGCGCCATGCCGATCATGCCGGCCTTGGTGGCTGAATAGGCGGTGCGCGTCGGCACGCCGAGCGCCGCGCGCGAGCCGTTGAACATCACCCGGCCGAATTTCTTCGCCTTCATCGACGGCAGGAAACCCTGCAGCAGCGTCAGCGCCGAGCCCAGGTGCAGTTGCGCCAGACCGGTAATGTCTTCGGGCTTTGCCTCCTCCACGAGATTGGGCCAGATCAGTCCGGCATTGTGGACGAAATGCGTGACGTCGTGTGCGCTGGCGATGCGCTCCGCAGCCGCCTTGACCGCCTCAGCGTCGAGCAGGTCGCATTCCAGGCTGACGAGCCGCTCGTGCCCCCACTCGGGCGCATTGCGCGACAGGTTGATCACCGTATAGCCGCGTTCAAGCAGCTTGCCGGCCAGGTCCGCGCCGATCCCCTTGGACGCGCCGGTGATGACGGCGGTGTACTCACTCATGCGTTTTCTCCAGAGCCTGATCCGGCCGGCACCAGCGCCAGCACCCTCAGCGGGCTGCCGGTGCCGCCCTTGATCTTCAGCGGCGGCGCTATCAGCATCGCGCCGGTTGGCGGCAGACGGTCGAGATTGGAAAGGCACTGCAGCCCGTATTTCCCCGCCCCGTGCAGCAGATAATGCGCAGGATAGGGCGGCACGTAATGCGCGCCCTGCCCCGCATCGGTGCCCACAGTCTCGGT
>JAHJUC010000701.1 GCA_018829385.1 Alphaproteobacteria bacterium | reverse complement strand
CTTAAATGGCAGGCATCTACGGGCTATGGCAAACGAGCTTTGGTTGAAACAGCGATGGGTCGATACAAAGGCGTCATTGGACCACGTTTGCGCGCTCGGTCATTCCTCGCTCAACAGACAGAAGCTGCGATCGGCGTCGCCATTCTTAACCGAATGCTCGCCTGCGGACGCCCGAAATCCGTTCGTTGCCAAGCATCGGAGGGAGCAACCAAATAAGCGGACCCATCAAAGAACGAGCTCTGCTCATTGGCTGATCCGCGCACCAACGCCCATCAGACCCGACCGTCACCAGGTCCATGCCCCAGACACATCGTAATCGCCAGGTCCGAATATTTCGGCTGGCCGCCACGCGATTTCCTTCGCGGAGCCAGCCATTGAGAAATCGCCTCATCGCTTATCCAGACCGTCAAATCGCCGCGCCGGCGAAGGCTTTCATTATACGTCGCCCAATTCGCGACCTTGAACTTCTGTTTGGGTATCTCGTGCCGACGGCCTTCATTGTGCTTATGCGGCACCCAAAATATCCTGCGACCAAAAACCGTCGCCTCATATCAGCAACCCGGGGATCGTTGCAACAACGCCGCTCTAAGGGATCACCTTGTGGTCACCATCGGATCAGGGATTTTGGTCAGGGCTATTCTGACCGTTTACACTGCGCCCCTTCCACAATGGCAGAGAAACGTCGGCGATCAATCCCGACCCATCGGCTCGCCCTGCGAGCGTAAAGCTTCCGTGATGGCTTTCGACAATCGCCGCGACGATTGACAATCCCAGCCCGCTTCCGGGTGTGGTGCTACCGCTGGCTCGGAAGAAGCGGTGCAGGACCCGGGCGCGCAGCTCCGATGGAATGCCAGGCCCCGAATCCTCGACGCGCAGGAGCAAAGCCCCCTCGCCTCTTGCCAGGCGAACCGTGACCCAGGCGCCCTCGGGAATGTAACGCAACGCGTTGTCGACGAGGTTCCGCAACATCGCCGCCAGGAGATCCGCATTGCCGCGGACCGTGGCATCAAGGCCGGGCTCCACCTCGAGCGCCAGATCGATGCTGCGCGCGACAGCCCGCGGCGCCATCAAGGCAATTGTCTCGCGCGCAAGCTCTGCCATGTCGATCGGCTGGGCTCCTTTTCCCAGCGCGTCATGGTCGACTCTTGCGAGGGCCAGAAGCTGTTCGACGATCCGGGTGCCACGGTCAGCGCCGATGAGGACATCCGAGATTGCCTGATGGCTCTCGGCAGCATCTTTGGCATGGCTTGCCACCTGCGCATGCGCACGTATTGCCGCAAGCGGTGTGCGCAGTTCATGCGCAGCGTCCGCGGCAAAACGGCGGTCACGTTCGCGGGCAACCGCGATCCGCGCGAAGAGGTTATTGAGCGCCCCGACCAAAGGCAGAACCTCGGTCGGCACGGATTGGGGACTGAGTGGCGAAAGATCCGCCGGCGACCGCTGCTTCACGCCTGCCGTCAGCCTCTCCAGGGGCCCAAGACCCCATCTCACAAGGCCCCAAATGAGGACGGCCAGTAGCGGCGCGGCGATCCAGACCGGATGGAGTATATGGGCAGCGACACGCGCGGCAAAACTCGCGCGCACGTCCTGCCGAACCGCCACCTCGACCCGAGTGCCGGCATTGTTGGATGCGCCATAGACGCGCCAGCCCTCGCCCTTGTCGATGATGTCATTAAATCCGGCACGCCATTCCCCCGCCGAAGGGTTGAAATCGGCCGAGGTATGCGGCCGGCTGGTGGGGGAGAGGATGCGATAGGAAAGGCGCTGACCGGGCTGGAGCTCCCCCATCAGGTCCGTGGACAGTGCGTCTGGAGGTAGACGGTCCAAAAACCCAAGCATCACTTCGGCAGATTGCTGGAGGTGTTCGTCGGTCACCTCGTCAATCAGGCTTCGCGTATCGAAATATGTGAAATAGGCTGTCGCGAGCCAGGCCGTAACCATGCCTCCGCACAGCGATAGGACGAGTCGGCGGCGTAGCGAACCGGTCATGGCTGGGCCGGTACGATATAGCCCACACCGCGCAGGGTTCGGATGACGTCCGGAAACAGCTTGCGGCGCAGGTTATGAATATGCACTTCGACGGCATTGCTGTCGATCTCCTCACCCCAGCCATAGAGTTGCTCCTCCAGCTGGCTTCGGGTCAGAACGCGCCCGGCATGCATCATCAGGCCCTGTAGAACAGCAAATTCACGGTTCGAAAGAGCAACAGGCACCCCGTCCAGTGTCACATTATGGGCAGCCGGATCGAGTGTCACTCGGCCATTGTGGAGCACTGGCATCGCCTCGCCCTTAGACCGACGCAGCAGCGCCCGCAGCCGAGCCTGCAATTCATCCAGATCAAAGGGCTTAATCATGTAATCGTCGCTGCCCGCATCCAGACCCGATACACGCTCGGCGATCGTGTCGCGTGCAGTCAGCACCAGAACCGGGGTCTTGTCCCCTGCTGCGCGTCTGTGCTGCAAGAGGCTCAGTCCATCCATGCCGGGCAGGCCGAGGTCCAGCACGACGGCATCGTAGGTCGTGGTGGCAAGCGCGGCATCGGCATCTTCGCCATCACACACCCAGTCCACCGCAAAACCCAACTGGCCAAGTCCGGCGACCAGGCCACGACCCAACAATGTGTCGTCCTCGACCAGCAACAGTCTCATCGCACCCGCCCATCGATATTCTTGGGAACTCAGCGGATGCCCGCCCGACGAAGATCGGCGGGCAGGCCTTGTAGCAGTCTGGCATCTCCGGTCGGCGGGAACAATCCCGTGCTCACCGCCTATCTATTTGATCGGCTGCCAGTTGGCGTGTTCAAAATGGGTGCCGTAGGCATTCAGAGCTTCCACGACCAGCACCGCCCCGGCGCGCGGATCGGTCTCGTTCTCAAGCCCGGATACCCCGTCGAGCATATGGCCGAGCACGATGTGGAATTGCTCGTCCACCTCCGGCGTCAGCTTGCAGTTTTCGACCATGAAATCGACCTGCGCCTGGATTTCCCCGGCAAGGGCCTTGTAATCGGCAGGGGGCAGCGTGCTGTCGTGGATCGAGGACAGCCGCGGGGCGAGCGCACTGCGGATGGCGTTCATGCCTTTCAGCATGTTTTCGTCGCCTTGCCATTTCGCCTGGCCATTGAGCGTTAGTTCGATCGCGGCACTCTGGTGCCCTTCATGGCTTGTCGTCTCTGCCCAGGAGACGCCGGTCGAGAGACCAAGACCGAGGACGAGAACAGGCAAAATAAGGCTTCTACGGATGTACATCTTCGTGTTTCCCTTTCAAGACGAGAGGAGTTTCTCTTCGCCAGGTGGGATTAGCCTGCCCAGCTTATGGCTCGCTTAAGTGCCGAAAGGAAATTGAACAGCAAGATTGACGATACGCCCTCGACGCAGGAGCGTAGACCACAATTGATGGTTCTGTTGCAAACTCTTCGCTAACCGGCAACCGATAATCATCTCTCGATGTTTTCGGAGATGACAATGTTCAAAGGCCGCCATTTCGACCAGTCGATCATCTTGCTTTGCGTTCGCTGGTATCTGGCTTACGGCCTGAG
>JAHJUC010000700.1 GCA_018829385.1 Alphaproteobacteria bacterium | reverse complement strand
TTGGCATCGGCATCGCGGAGATAGCGCGGCTCGGCGGGGTTTGCAGCCGGATCGAGGCTTGCAGCAAGACGGGCCACGTCGTTGATCCCAGGGGCAATCAGATCATCAATGATCCGCGATTGCAGGGACGGATTGATACCGGAAAGAAGCGCGGCGCCGCTGCCGATGATCATGCACGCGGTTTCGAGCGCCAGCGCGGAGGCGGCCTCAGGCATCAGTTCGGCTGCCGGTTTGATCACCGTGCCATCTGCATCAACAAGCATTGCCCAGACGTGATCGCGCCTGGCATCGAGCACAGCCATCACGGCCTTGCCGTGCTCGTTTGCGGCGGGGATAGCAATCGCCTCGAGAGAGCCGACGCCGACGACCGGGATACCAAGCGCAAGCGCCAGACCACGCGCAAAGGCAACACCGACCCGGATGCCGGCAAAGGACCCCGGCCCAATAGTCACGCCGATGCGCCCGACCCGCGACAGCTCAACGCCCGCATCCGCCAGCACCGATTGAAGCACGGCCGGCAATTGCTCGGCATGGCCGCGGCCTATATCCGGACTTGCGGACGCCAGGATCCGGTCCGCGCCCGCGTCATAAAGGGCTGCGGCACAAAACCTTGCGGAACAATCAATGGCGAGCGTCAGCACCGGGCACATCCATGGCAATGGCCATGCGGACAGCGCATGGCAACCTGTTGCCGATGTTAATAGGCACAGCGGCAGGCGCGGTAAAGGCCGAGCGCGTCAGACGGCTTCGACTTCGCGCACTTCCGGCACGAAATGCCTGAGCAGGTTCTGGATGCCGTGCTTGAGCGTCGCCGTCGACGACGGACAGCCGGCGCAGGCACCCTTCATGTGCAGGAACACCGTACCGTCGCGGAAGCCACGGAAGGTGATGTCGCCGCCATCCTGGGCCACGGCGGGCCGGACCCGGCTTTCAAGCAGTTCCTTGATGGTTGCGACAATGGTCTCGTCGCCCGCTTCAAAGAATTCCTCGTCCGAAGCCGGCATGCCGTCATTGCCGGCCGCCATGATCGGCGCGCCGGACATGAAATGCTCCATGATGGTGCCGAGAATGGCAGGCTTGAGATGCTGCCAGTCGGGGCCATCCTTGGTGATGGTGATGAAGTCATAGCCGAAGAACACGCCGGTGACGCCCGGAATGCCGAACAGCTTGGCGGCGAGCGGTGAAGCCGGACCGGCTTCGTCGGCGTCGCGGTAGTCGGCGGTACCCTGATCCATCACCACCTTGCCGGGCAGGAACTTCAGGGTCGCGGGATTGGGGGTGGATTCGGTCTGGATGAACATTGTCGGTCTCCCTGCCTGGTGCATTGACCGGCCAGTTTAGAATTCTTCAAAACAAGATATGCCTCGAGGGCCTCGCAATCAAGGGCGGATATGGCTTAGAGCATCGTAAGATGCTCTAACTCAGCGCGTCGATTTCGTCATCGGACAGGGCGTCGGGGATGACGGTGACCGGAATCGGGAAGGCGGCGCCGCGTCCGGCGATGGAGGCGACAAGCGGCCCGGGGCCATCCTTGGCGGAGCCGGCGGCCAGCACCAGGATGGCGATATCCTGGTCTTCCTCGATGACCGCGTGGATCTCCTCCGTGGTCTTGCCCTGCCGGATCACCACTTCGGGATCTATGCCGATGATCTGGCGCATCTTCTCGCTGGCCTTGGCCAGCGTCGCCTCGGCCTCTTCCATTGCCTCGGCGCGCATGATTTCCTCGACGCCGAGCCAGTGCTGGAAATCGCCGGGCTCGATGACATAGACCAGAACCAGTCCGCCGCCGGAATTGTAAGCCCGCATCCCTGCGTAGCGCATGGCGCGCTCGCATTCCGGCGTGTCGTCGATGACTGCGAGGAATTTGCGGCGATGGCCGGCCTCGCGTGAACGTCTTCTTGATACCATGGGCGGGACAATGCCATCAGAGCGGGCTGTCCCGCAAGTGCGATTTTGAGACTCCCGCGAGCGCCCTCGCCAAGCCGTCCCGGCAGGGCCGCTGCCTGGCAGCGTCCCTGCGGCCAGTGCCTAGACGAAGCCGATGATTTCGCGAACGTCGGCCATGGTCTTTTCGGCAATGACGTTGGCGCGGGCGCTGCCTTCCTTGAGAATTGCATCGATGTGGCTCGGATCGTCCATCAGCCGCTGCATCTCGGAGGTGATCGGCCCGAGAACAGCGACCGCCAGTTCGACCAGGGCGGGCTTGAACACCGAGAACTGCTGGCCGGCATATTCCTCGATGACATCCTTGCGGGTGCGGTCGCTGAGCGCGGCATAGATGCCGACCAGGTTCTGCGCCTCGGGGCGTCCTTCGAGCTCCTCGAGCGTTTCCGGCAAGGGCGCAGGATCGGTCTTGGCCTTGCGGATCTTCTTGGCGATGGTGTCGGCATCGTCGGTGAGGTTGATGCGCGAAAGGTCCGACGGGTCGGATTTCGACATCTTCTTGGTGCCGTCGCGCAAGCTCATGACGCGCGGCGCCGGGCCTTCGATCAGCGGTTCGATCATCGGGAAGAAGCCCGAGACCTTTTCCTCGCCGACCATCATTTCGACGCCGAGACCTGCCGCACGAATGCGGTCGGAAAAATCGATGTTGAATTTCTGGGCGATATCGCGGGCGAGCTCGAGATGCTGCTTCTGGTCGTCACCAACCGGAACGTGGGTGGCGCGGTAGAGCAGGATGTCGGCGGCCATCAGGCTTGGATAGGCCAGCAGCCCGAGCGAGGCGTTCTCGCGGTCCTTGCCGGCCTTGTCCTTGAACTGGGTCATGCGGTTCATCCAGCCGATGCGCGCGACACAATTGAAGATCCACGCCAGTTCGGCATGTCCGGGAACGGCGGACTGGTTGAAGACAATGTGTTTTTTCGGATCGATCCCGGCGGCGATGAAGGCTGCAGCAATCGAGCGGGTCTGGGTCTTCAGATCGTCATGGACGAGCTGCGCGGTAATGGCGTGCAGATCGACGACACAAAAAATGCACTCGTGATGGTCCTGAAGCGCGACAAACTTGCGGATCGCTCCGAGATAGTTTCCGAGCTGCAGATTGCCGGTCGGCTGGACGCCGGAGAAGACCAGCGGCTTGAAAGTGGCGGACATTGTATGCTCCCGCCGGGCTTGTGGAGGGCCCGGATACCTCGTTGAAATCGGGCGGGGTTATGCGGCTGCAGCGATGTCAGGTCAAGGGGCTATCAGTCCGGAGATCCCCGTATCAGGCCTTTTTGCGGCGTTTGAGCACCCGGGCGAATTCACCCCGGTCGAGCGCTCCGGTGGCAAAGGCGAAACCGAAATAAACCGCGGCCGCCGCGGCCACCGTCAGCAGCACCGAGGCCAGCCGGACCGGAAGCGAAGCGTCGAGCAGCAGATGCGGGAAGCTTGCCTCGGCCCACCACAACAGAACGCCCATCAGCGCCGCGCCGGTGACGATGAGCACGATGCGGCGAACGGTGACAGCCGCGGGCCGGAACAGGTCGCGCGCCACCAGCTGCTGG
>JAHJUC010000103.1 GCA_018829385.1 Alphaproteobacteria bacterium | reverse complement strand
TGTGTGAAGGGTGGCTGAAGGCGTGGTCACTGTGGCGGCTCCCGAAGTGGCGAAGTGAAATTTTAAGTGTCAAATACCGTGAGATTATTAATTGACCAACCGGTCGGCTTATGCAACCATTATTTTCAGGAGGACCCTGGCGATGAGTGAACCGGTACTACATTCCTGGAACGGCGGCGTGCTGGAAATCACGCTGAACCGGCCGGATCGATTGAATTCCTTCAATGACGACATGCATCTGGCGCTCGCCGAATGTCTCGACACGGCGCGGGACGATGCGCGCTGCCGGGCGGTGCTGCTGACCGGCGCCGGGCGCGGCTTCTGCGCCGGCCAGGATCTGTCGGCGCGGGACCCGTCCAAGATGGACGGTCCACCAGATCTCGGCGACACGCTGACCCGGTTCTACAATCCGCTGATCCGCCGCATCCGGACGCTGGAAAAGCCGGTCGTCTGCGCGGTCAACGGGGTGGCGGCCGGGGCCGGGGCCAACCTGGCGCTCGCCTGCGACATCGTGCTGGCGGCGCGCAGCGCCAAGTTCATCCAGTCGTTCGCCCGGGTCGGCCTCATTCCCGACGCCGGCGGATCGTGGATGCTGCCGCGGCTGATCGGCGAGGCGCGGGCCAAGGCGATCGCCATGACCGCAGAGCCGGTGACTGCCGAGCGGGCCGAGCACTGGGGCATGATCTGGAAAACCTATGACGATGCCGAACTGATGGACGAGGCGCGGTCGCTGGCCGGCCGCCTTGCCGCGGGACCGACCTTCGGGCTCGGCCTGATGAAGAGCCTGATCCAGGCGGCCGCAGGGCAGGAGCTCGACGCGCATCTCGATCTCGAAGCCGAGACCCAGCGCGCGGCCGGCTTCTCGGCCGATTACGCCGAGGGCGTGCGGGCCTTTCTCGACAAGCGCGAGCCGAAATTCGGGGGCAGCCAATGAGCGCGATCTCGGACCAGGAACGCGCCGAGCGGTCGTCGGCGGCGATGCTGAAGGACGACCACACCACCAAGGGCATGGGCATGACCGTCGATGTGATCGGGCCAGGAAAGGCGACGCTGTCGATGGTGGTGCGCAAGGATCATCTCAACGGCCACGGCTCCTGCCATGGCGGGGCGATCTTCACGCTCGCCGACAGCGCCTTTGCGTTTGCCTGCAACAGCCACAACACGATCACCGTGGCGCAGCACTGCTCGGTGACGTTCCTGGCGCCGGGACGGGAAGGCGACCGGCTGACCGCGACCGCGCGCGAGGTGTCGCTCGCCGGCCGCTCCGGCATCTACGATGTCAGCGTGACGCGGCAGGACGGCGTGACAATCGCCGAGTTCCGCGGGTTGTCGCGGACGATATCGGGCACGCATTTCGAGGAACCTGCCGCTTGAGGCGGCACTAAGGAATTTGGGAGAGGGCGCACCGGTTCCGCCGAGAACCGCCGTCCTGGGATTGCAGGAGAACCCGATGCTTGATTTGACGCCCGACCGGGCAAGTCTGGATCCGATTGAAACCGCCTCGCGCGACGAGATCTCCGCGCTGCAGCTCAAACGGATGAAATGGTCGCTGGCGCATGCCTACGAGAACGTGCCGCACTACAAGGCGTCGTTTGACGAAAAGGGCGTGCATCCGGACGACCTGAAAACGCTGGCGGATCTTTCAAAATTTCCGTTCACGACCAAGATCGACCTCAGGGACAACTACCCCTTCGGCATGTTCGCGGTGCCGCGCGAGAAGGTGGTGCGGATCCACGGCTCGTCGGGCACAACCGGCAAACCGACCGTGGTCGGCTACACAGCGGCCGACATCGACACCTGGTCGGATCTGGTGGCGCGCTCGATCCGGGCTTCGGGCGGGCGCCCGGGCGATATCGTACATGTCTCCTATGGCTACGGCCTGTTCACCGGCGGGCTTGGCGCGCATTACGGAGCCGAGCGGCTCGGTTGCACGGTGGTGCCGATCTCGGGCGGCATGACCGAGCGGCAGGTGCAGCTGATCACGGATTTCAAGCCGCAGGTGATCATGGTGACGCCGTCCTACATGCTGTCGATCCTCGACGAGTTCCGCCGCCAGGGCCTCGATCCGCGCGAGAGCTCGCTGGCTGTGGGCATTTTCGGCGCCGAGCCGTGGACCAACTCGATGCGCAGCGAGATCGAGCAGGCCTTCGACATGCATGCGGTCGACATCTACGGGCTGTCCGAGGTGATGGGGCCGGGGGTTGCCAACGAGTGTGTCGAGACCAAGGACGGGCTGCACATCTGGGAGGATCATTTCTATCCCGAGATCATCGACCCGGTGACGGGCGAAGTGCTGCCGGACGGCGAGATCGGCGAACTGGTGTTCACGACGCTTTCCAAGGAAGCGCTGCCGATGGTGCGCTACCGCACCCGCGACCTGACCCGGCTGCTGCCCGGCACCGCGCGGTCGATGCGGCGGATGGAAAAGATCACCGGGCGCTCCGATGACATGATCATCCTGAGGGGCGTCAACGTGTTCCCGACCCAGATCGAGGAGCAGATCCTCAAATGCGCGGGGCTGGCGCCGCATTTCCAGATCGAGCTCTCCACCAGCGGCCGCATGGATCAGATGACCGTTCACGTCGAGTGCACCGTCGCAAGCGCGTCCGAAGAGGCGCGCACGGCGTCGGGCAAGGAACTGGCACATCACATCAAGAGCGTGGTCGGGGTGACCGCCCGGATCAATGTCGCCGAGCCGGGCAAGGTGGTCCGTTCCGAGGGCAAGGCCAAGCGCGTGGTCGACAACCGGAACCGGACCTGAGGCGATGGCCCGGACAATAGCCAAGGATCACGAGGCAAAGCGCGAGGCGATCCTCAAGACCGCCGCGGTTTTCTTCGCGAAACAGGGCTTTGACCGGGCCTCGATGGGCAAGCTGGCGGATGCCTGCGGTGTCTCCAAGGCGTTGATCTATCACTACTATCCGTCCAAGGATGCGCTTCTGTTCGATATTCTCGACACGCATCTGACGGCGCTGGTGGATGTGGTGGAGACGGCCGCGGCCGAGCCGGGATCTCCCTCCGGGCGGCTGCGTGCGCTGGTCCGCGCCATCCTGATCGCCTACCGGGATTCCGACGCCGAGCACAAGGTGCAGCTCGATGCGCTGTCCTCGCTGCCCGAGGACAGCCAGATCCATCTGCGTGCGCTGCAGCGGCGGCTGGTGGCCTCTATGTCGGAGTGTGTGCGCGAGATCGAGCCCGAGCGGTTCAGGGCGCGGCCGGAGCTTCTGGCGCCGGTGACGATGTCGGTGTTCGGCATGCTCAACTGGTTCTATCTCTGGTACAAGCCGGGCGGGCCGGTGGACCGCGACGCCTATGCCGACATCGTCGCCGATCTCGTCATCGGCGGGCTGCCGGCGGTGTGCGAATAGTATCGGGGACAGTTTGCTCTTGGCGCTCAGGGTCCGTTAGACCATCCCCATTGGATATTGCGCCAAAAGTAAACTGTCCCCGTTCCCCGGCCTGAATTCAGCTGTTGTCTTCGACCGGGGCCGCGGGGCCGTTTTTCTTGATCGAGTCAATGGCGTTCTGGGCGCTGGCCTTGCTCGAATACCCTTCCGTCGAGAACATGATCTCGTTGTTGTACTTGAAGCGAACGCGGAATTCGCCCTTCTTGTCCTTGTAGATTTCAAACTTGTGAGCCATCTGCTCGCTCTCCCTGCTGTGTGAATCATACGGCAGCAAGGTGCCAGCTGGCGATGGTGTTCACAAGGCGGAAAACCTGCTTCCGCCTCAGGGCCGTTCGCCGGTGTAAAGCGCTCTTGGGCGGATCAGCTGGTTTGTCGTGCGCTGCTCCAGCCCGTGCGCGATCCAGCCGACAGAGCGGCCGATGGCGAACAGCAGGAAGGCTGAGCCCTCGGGCAGCCGCAGATATCTCCTGAGTGCAACGAGCGCGAAATCGATTGACGGGGCGGCGCCGGTCAGATCCTCAACCGCGGCGGTCAAACGCGCGGCCTCCGGAAAATCAGCTCCTATCGCCGAAAGCAGTGCTTTGGCGCGGATATCGCCGTCTGGATAGAGCGGATGGCCGAAGCCGGGAAGCGTGCCG
>JAHJUC010000699.1 GCA_018829385.1 Alphaproteobacteria bacterium | reverse complement strand
TGCTTGCCGCCAGCATCTACCTCTCCGACACGCGCGGGATGATCGAGCCGGAGCCGGCCGGTTTCTTCGATGTGGTCAGTCTCGTCTGCGCGCGTCTGTCCATGATCGCCACCGCGATCATCGTGCTGGTGATGTTCTATGAAGTCATCGCGCGCTACGTCTTCATCAGGCCGACGCTGTGGGCCAATGAGCTGTCGCTGTGGATCGCGGGCTTCGTGTTCCTGCTGGCCGGGCTCTATGCGATGCAGCAACGCAGCCACATCCGCATCTACGTGGTCTACGATCTTTTCCCCCGCTGGCTGCAGAAGCTGTCCGATGTCCTGACCGTGGTGCTGGTGTGGGCGTTCAGCTTCCTGCTGATCTGGGGCGGCTACAACGAATCCCGTGACAAGCTGTTGCGCTGGGAAACCTTCGGCACCGCCTGGGATCCGCCGATACCCGCCACCATCAAGCCCGCCATCCTGTTCATCGTGCTGCTGGTCGCCATACAGGCGCTCTCCAACCTGATTGCAGACTGGAACAAGCTGCCCGAACACCATTCCCCCATTGATGAGATCGACCAAAGGGAAATCGAGATCATCCGCAAGAGCATCGAGGACTAGACGGATGGATATTGGTACGCTTTCCCTGCTCCTGCTGATCGGTCTCTTCGTGCTTCTGGCAATGGGCATGCCGCTCGGCTTTGCCTCCGCCACGCTTGCCGGCGCGGTGCTGATCATGAAGTTCGGCCCTGACCTGCTGTTCCGCGATTTCGGCCGCGGCCCGCTGGCGGTGCTTGGCCAGGCAATCTACCGCCAGATGACCAATTACGTGCTCATCTCGATACCGCTGTTCATCTTCATGGCGGCGCTGCTGGAACGGTCCGGCATCGCCAAGGACATGTACACGTCGATCAACGTCTGGCTGTCGCGCACGCGTGGCGGCATCGCCATCGTGACCTCGATCATGGCCGTCGTCATGGCAGCGATGTCGGGCATCATTGGCGGCGAGGTGGTGCTTCTCGGCCTGATCGCACTGCCGCAGATGCTGCGGCTCGGCTACAACCAGAACCTCGCCATCGGCACCATCTGCGCCAGCGGCTCGCTCGGCACCATGATCCCGCCGTCCATCGTGCTGATCTTCTACGGGCTGATCACCGAGACCTCGATCAAGGCGCTGTTCACCGCCTCGTTCCTGCCGGGCTTCATGCTCGCCTCCTTCTTCATCATCTACATCATCGTGCGCACGCGGCTCAATCCCGACGAGGCGCCGCTGCCAGAACCGGATCCTGATGATCCGCCGGCCGGCGAGAAATCGCTGCTGTTCGGCGCCTTTCTGACCATCATGGTGATGGGTTTCACCGCCCTGTTGCTGGTCCGGGCGCTGTTCCAGACGGTCACCGGCGGCAATGCGGTTCTCGAAGGCGTGGATCCGATACCGCTCGGCATGGTCTCCGACCTTCCCTACCTGATCGGCGTGCTTGTCGGCGGGGCGGCGCTGCTGCAGTTCGGCTTCGGTCGCGAACGCACGATGACGGGCTGGAGCATGGGCAAGGGACTTGTCGCGCCGGTCATCGTCATCGGTGTCGTGCTCGGCTCGATCTACGGCGGCATTACCGGGATTACCGAGGCCGCCGCGATGGGCGTTGTCGCGGTGTTCCTGATCACTCTGGCGCGCGGCGAGATGAGCTTCGATGTTGTCTGGGATTCGCTGATGCGCACCATGAAGTCGACCGGCACGATCATCTGGGTCACCATTGGCGCCGCCGCCCTGGCCGCGGCCTACACGCTTGCCGGCGGGCCGACCTATGTGGCCAACATGATCATCGGCGCGGAACTGCCGACGATGGGCGTCATACTGCTGATGATGCTGATCTTCCTGATCATGGGCATGTTCATGGACTGGGTCGGCATCGTTCTGCTGATCATGCCGGTGTTCCTGCCCATCGTCATGCGCCTGCCGGTGGAGGAACTGGGATTCCTCGGCTCCATCGAGCCTCAATATGTGGCGATCTGGTTTGGCGTGGTGTTCTGCATGAACATGCAGGTCTCGTTCCTGTCGCCACCGTTCGGGCCCGCCGCCTTCTATCTCAAGTCGGTGGCGCCGCCGCACATCACCCTGATCGATATCTTTCGCGGCTTTCTGCCCTTTATCGGCCTGCAGCTTCTGGCGCTCGGTGTGCTGCTCGCCTATCCGCAGATCGTGACGGTGTTCCTGGGCGACTGAGACCGCGGCAAGCCACCGGTTTCAACCGGCGAAAAGTCCAAAAAGGGGCATGGCCTAAAGACCATGCCCCCTGGTTCTGGCTCCTTCGATCAGATCCCGCCCATGCAGATATACTTGATCTCCAGGTAGTCATCGCAGCCGTATTTCGAGCCTTCACGGCCCTGGCCGGACTGCTTGACGCCGCCGAACGGCGCGACCTCGGTGGAGATCAGGCCGGTGTTGACGCCGACCATGCCGTATTCCAGCGCCTCTGCCACGCGCCAGACCTTGGTCAGGTCGTTGGCGTAGAAATAGGACGCGAGCCCGAAGATCGTGTCGTTGGCCTGTTCGATGACGTCTTCCACCGTGTCGAACTTGAACAGCGGCGCCACCGGGCCGAAGGTCTCGTCGCCGGCCACCTGCATCTCGCGGGTGACACCGGTGAGGATGGTGGGCTGGAAGAATGTGCCGCCGAGATTGTGCCTTGTGCCGCCGGTCAAGACCTTGGCGCCCTTCGACTTGGCGTCCTCGATGTGTTCGACGACCTTGGTCACCGCGTCTTCGCTGATCAGCGGGCCGGTGGTCACGCCCTCCTCGAAGCCGTCGCCGATCTTCATCTTGCTCACGGCTACCGCGAGCTTCTCGGCGAATGCGTCATAGACGCCCGACTGCACGTAGATCCGGTTGGCGCAGACGCAGGTCTGGCCGTTGTTGCGGTACTTCGAGATCATCGCGCCTTCGACCGCGGCGTCGAGATCGGCATCGTCAAAGACGATGAACGGCGCATTGCCGCCAAGCTCCATCGAGGTCTTCTTGATCTGGTCGGCCGACTGGCGCATCAGGATCCGCCCGACTTCGGTCGAACCGGTGAAGGTGATCTTGCGCACCTTGTCGTTGGAGCAGAATTCCTGGCCGATCGCCGAGCTCGATTTCGAGGTGATGACGCTGAGCAGACCCTTGGGCAGGCCGGCATCCTCGGCGAGTTTCGCCATGGCCAGCGCCGACAGCGGTGTTTCCGCGGCAGGCTTGGCGACGAAGGCGCAGCCGACGGCCAGCGCCGGTCCGAGCTTCCGGGCGATCATCGCATTGGGGAAGTTCCACGGCGTGATCGAGGCCACCACGCCGACCGGCTGCTTGATCACGACGATGCGCTTGTCGGGCTGATGGCCGGGGATGACGTCGCCGTAGACCCGCTTGGCCTCTTCGGCGAACCACTCGATGAAGCTCGCCCCGTAAAGGATCTCGCCCTTGGCCTCAGGCAGCGGCTTGCCCATTTCCGCCGTCAGGATCGCGCCCAGATCGTCGGCATTGGCCACCATCAGGTCGTAGAGTTTGCGCAGCACGGCGGCGCGCTCCTTGCCGGTCTTCCTGGCCCAGTCCTTCTGCGCCACGTAGGCCGCATCGATTGCGGCTTTGGTTTCTTCGACGCCGAGATCGGGCAGCGCCGTGATCAGTTCGCCGGTCGACGGGTTGAGAACGTTGAAGGTCTTGCCGCTCGGGGCTGCCTTCATCCACGAGCCGCCAACATAGGCCGAAGTGACGAGAAGGCTCGGGTCTTTCAGCATCTCTGCGAGGGGTTTGCTGGTCATTATGCGGAGGCTCCAATTTCTGAATGAACTTCACGGATGGACGCTTCGAGAAGGTCCAGCGCTTCCTGGAACACCCCGTCCTGGATGGTGATGGGCGACAGGAAGCGGATGACATTGGCGTAGACGCCACAGGTAAGCAGGATCAAGCCTTTTTCCAGGGCGCGGGCCTTGACCGCGTTGGTGAAGTCGGGGCTCGGCTTGCCGGTCTTGACGTCATTGAACTCAATGGCGTTCATGAAGCCGGGGCCGCGGATGTCGACGATCTCCGGCACATCCTCGCGGATCGCCTGCAGCCGTTGCTTCAGCCTGTTGCCAAGCTGCATGGCGCGGTCGCAAAGCGCTTCTTCCTCGATCACGTCCAGCACCGCGTGGGCGGCGGCAATGCCGATCGGGTTGCCGCCATAGGTGCCGCCGAGCCCGCCCGGATTGGCCGC
>JAHJUC010000698.1 GCA_018829385.1 Alphaproteobacteria bacterium | reverse complement strand
TCCTAGGAAGAGGTGACGGTCACGACGGGGATGCTTTCTGGCGCCGCGACATTTCCAGGATCGAAACCACCTCTATCGAAGGAGCGGTTGATCGGAGGTTGAACGATATGTCCGGCTTTCCCAAACCCAGATCATGCCGTTCCAGCTGTGTCGGAGTCGAAGCAGCAGTCGGGGGCGCCGAGGAAGGCCGAGAGGTTTGCGGGAGTATCGCGATCGCCACCGTGCCGAGTTTTTCCCACTCAGCCTGGTCAAAAACCGCATCACGACCCCTTAATCCCTCGATATTTTAGCCGAGGGAACCGGTTGCCTCTAATAACTGTATATAGGGCGTAGGGACGTAACCCTTCCCTACGAGCCAACACCCTCGGCCAAATGCCTGAGCGCAGTCTCGACTCGCTTGTTCAGTTCCCGATAAGCCAGAAGCGTCCCGTGCTTCCCCTTGCCCGCCTTGAAACGAGCTACCGGTTGCCCACGTGACCTCAACACCTTCGCGATGTCCGCACGGTTGGAGGCTCGCCTCGTTTCCCACGCATGGTCCATGGCCTGCAATCCAACGACGCCGGCTTTCAGAAATTTCCGGACACGTTCCTGGCTCCGCATTTCCTTCACGGCTCTATAATTCAGGACGGGCACAGCGTCGGTCGCCGCGAAGGTTGGAAGGTAGAACGCGAAGAACTCCTTCTGCAAATTGGTGAAGCGGAATCGTCGTAGGTCATCGAGAGACGTGATACTCAGGCGACGAATCTCAGCTACCCCGAGCGAAACTTCGATGCGCGCTCGCTTCTCATGGTCGTCCAAAGCCTTGGAGGTCCCAGTTTGACGGTTTTGCTGATCGACCACCTTGTCCATGATCCGCCAAAGACAGGCTGACTTCTCGGATCCGAAATAGACCGTCGCGTCGACATACGGCATCTGGTCACCGGATGTGAAGAGTCTGGCATAGTCCGCAGGCACTCTTACCCGCCTCCATGGCAAGGGTTGTGTATGATCAGGCCCATCGTCCGGTTTCCCGAGTAGGTGCTTTGTATCTTCAAGTGAGTTCCCCCATGTGAAGCGTGGGCGATCGACCGTTCTCATTAGGACGTTCCTGCCTGGCAACAAATGTCGCGCCAGCACCCCCACCATTCTTGCCCTGGCTTGATCACTCGGGATCTTCGGCGTGAAGTCGATGCTGACCTCAAGACCGGAGATCGTCGGTCCGGCCGCCAAGCTGAAGCGCCCTTCGACCGCCGCAAGCGCCTTCTTCACCAGCGGCATTGATGGTTGTTGAAACCGTGCGGTGAAGCGAGGGAAGTCATAAGGCTGGATCTCGCGAACGGAAACAGCCTCCCCCGTGAGGGTTTTGATATGCTCGCTGATCCATCTGGCTTGTGTGATTACCAATGTTCCAAAGGTCACATCCAGCCAGTCGATGACTGCACTGGTTGTGAAATCGTCAAAGCTGATTTCAGGCTTGAGCCCATATCGACCAAGAAATCTCTTCTGTTTTGCCTGATAGTCTGTGCGCTTGAAATCAAGCGGAACAAAGTCGCCGGTTTTTACCCGCGGGAGATGGACCGTATAGATCGTCATTGCCGTTTATCGTTCTCCGGATGGTCAGCAGATCGTTCCGGGTCAGATACAAATTTGGTGCCGTGATGAGAAGTGCCACCGGTATCCGCACTGATTCAGCTGTGGACTACCTGATCCAGGACCGATTTCGGCCATAGCGAGTCGCAGGTAAGCATCAGACTCCAACGCAGCAATCCTTCATCGCGCACCCCAAACGCTCGCCACGGAACTTCTCTGGGTCAAACAGAAACCCCGACTATTCCGTTCATGCTCAACCACACGGCCCATCAAGAGATTTTGCGCCGCGCTCGACGATTGATTCCCACTCCATCCCATCGCGGGCGGGATAGCGGAATTCAATGTGGTGAAGGATGTCGCCATTGCAGCCGGCTGGACGTTCGACGCGCTGATAGAGGATGCGTCCCTGGTTTACGCCCGAGAGCACAAACCAGTTTTCGCCCGACGGCGTGTAGGTCAGCTTCCAGCCCTCGCTCTCAAGCGTGTCTTTGAGAAAGCTCCGGTAGCCAGAGAAACTGCCGGTGAAATCGAAAGCGCCGTAGACGGTAATCGTGCCGTTGGGTCCGTCAAATCGCTGGCCGTCACCGTTTTCCGGCGGTGGCGCAGGAGCGAAAGCGGTGGGGACATCGGCGCTGGTTCCGAACCGGGCATTCTGATAGTGCCGCCAATCCATGGCCGCAGCGGTGCCGGCAGTCACAAGTGATATCAAGATCAATGAGAGAGTTGCAACACGCATGCGGGTCTCCTTTGGGAAGGGTCAGTTGTCCAGGGGCTTCGAGATCACGAAAAGCACGTCCAGATCCGAAAAAGGCCAGAATTGAGCCTCACTCAGCTCAAGCCGCGAAGGAGAGATGCGCTTGAGCCCCGGAAGACAGGCGAAGACGAAATCAATCGGTTCCCGCGCCTCAATGACGAGATGAAAATCCCGGATCGCGCCGCTCCAGTTCGCTGCAGTCTTGAGGATGTAGCCAAGTTCTTCGGAAAACGCGGTGTAAGTTCTGCCGTCGATCTTGCCGTCATGAAGCTCACGCAGCGCTTTCTTGTCCTGTTCCGAGATGCAAAACCTGATCGAGGCGCGGGCCGCGTCCTGATCGTCCGGATCGCCGCTGATGGGTGCATCGAAGCTCGACCCGATCAGCGGTCGATATTGATGCTCGATCACCGTGTCCTCGCCGGCCGGAAAGACTTGGGTCCAGTAGAATGTCGTCGCCACCGTCCACCCTGGCGAGGGATGTCCCTGCGGATCGATCCTGAGCAAGCCCAGCGCGGCAAGCTCGCCCCACTCTGCCTCGCTCAGGCGCGAAAGCCCGTGAAAGGCAGACCGCGGATCCGTCGGCGGAATGTAGGACCCGATCGGCACACCGAGACGGTTCAGGATCTCCGTCCGGTCGAGGCCGAGCGCCAGTGCTTTCTGCTCGACTTGGGTGACAACCGGCGTTCCGCCGGCCCATGTCTTGAAATCCACGAAATTGGCCGTGACGCCATCGCCGAAATGATAACCTCCGCCGATGTCGCCGGAAGGCGCGGTCTCCGGCAACGGGAAGGCAACGATCGTCTCGAGATCCGTTGCCGTTTCGTTGTGGAACACATACCGCACGCGGATCATGTCGGGAGAAATGTAAAGATCTTCCGATTGCATGACCACGCCAAGCTGCTTGCCGAAGACCAGTCCGCCGCTGGCGAGACGGGCGGAGGTGTCATTGGCCATCGCCATAGGGACTGAGACGGCGGCCATGCAGACTGCCCATGCCAAGACGCGGATATTCATGGTGTGTCCCTCGCTCACGGGTAGTATTTCAACGGATCATGGAACTGGGTCATGTGTCCTTCGAGCCAGTCGAACTCAACACCTCCAACGTTAGCGGCACCTGAAGCGATGCCGCCGGCAACGGCCGGTTCCTGATAGTCCTCAACGGGCACATCTCCGGCTTCATCGTTAACCACACCAAACGGCGCGGCATTGTCAGGTCGCGGCGTATTGCCGCCGGGCAATCCGGGAAGAATGTAGTTGCTATGCGCCCAGCCGATGCGCCCGTCCTGGGTTTGGATGTAGAACCAGTCGCCATCCGCATCCAAAATTTCGACAATCGTTCCGGGCCCCATGCGGCTGATCTCTCGCGATTTCGCGGTCGCATATTGGCGCAGCGTAAGGTAGTTATCCCCGTTGGGATTGAGATTGCCGACATAGTCGGCAAGCGTCGGCGTTACTGATAAGAGCATGGCCTGCAGAATGGCGAATGCAACGAGTGTCATGGTTGCGAAACGTGTCATCTTCGCCTTCCTCAATTTCCAGTTTCCGCTGACGGCTGGAACTGTTGCTGCATCTGTTTGAGCAGATCCTCGATAGCTGCTGGATTGGCGGCAGGATCAGCCGGAGCAGGCACGGAAGCCTCAGCCGCGGCGGGCGTTCCATTCAATCCTGCCGCCCCCGGACCATAAGCAGTCAGAATACCGGTTTCTCCAAACAGCGCGGAGAACGGCTTTTCCCTCATCGGCAGCACCGAGAAAGCCGTGATCATCAGAAATCCGCTGCGGGTGCGGATCAGAAGCAGCCGGGCGCTGACAGGCTTGTCGCCTTCCGAGACCAGATCGAGCCCGCCCTCGAAATCCGCACCCGCTATCTCGAAACGGCCGCTGACGAGTTCAAATGGCGTGCGGGCGGTGACAGCAGTCATAAGCTGGCCAGCAACAATGTCGGCGGCCTGATCGCGCATCGCCGCGATGTCAGGCCACGGATCGCCGTCCAGAAAGGTGACGGTCACCGAGATTAAACCGGACTCCTTCGGCGCCGGGTCCCAGGTATCGGCGCGCAGATGCCAGACTTTCAGAGCCGCATCATCGTGATCTTCGAGTTTCCAACCCCGCGCCGGCGGATTGAGGCCAATGCCCGTTTTGCCAAGATCCATGGCGTTTGCGGGGCCGGCAAGCAGGCCCAGCATGAGAAGCAACGACAGCGCGAGCGGATTTAATCTTGGCATGTGCATCTCTCCTATTCCGGGCTGGCGATCCAGCCGCCTCGATCGGACTGATAGTTGTTTCCGGCGGTCCAATTGCCGGTGAAAAATCCGTTGGAAAAGGTCCCGCTAACCGTCCCCGTGATCGAAACGCGCCCGAAACGGCCAGAGGAATCGATAAGGTAACCGCTCAACGGAACGCTGAATTGGTTGCCGTCGGCAGTGCCCTGGAAAGCCAGATTGATCTGGTCGCCTTCATAGGTGCCGGTGATCTGGCCACTGACCTGTCCATTTGAAAATTCGAAGGAAAGCCTGCATTGCGGCGCGCCTTCAACTGAGCCTGAATAGCGTGTCGATTGCGGCTTTGACGGCGCCTCCATCGACTGAGGCTCGACGGGCTGTGGTGGCTGTGGTGGCGTGCGCTCCACATCTGCGGCCTGCCTTGCCGCCTCTTCGGCCTGGCGCTGGGCATCGGCCTGAGCCTGCCGTTCCCTCACGATGGCTTCTTCGATCAGCACACTCACCTGCTCCAGATTGGCAACCCGGTCGGGATCAGCACAGATCGAGACGCTTTTGCGTAGCGCTTCCAGCCCCGCTGTCCGATCACCTGCCCCAAGCAGATCGCTACCCCGGATCCAGCTTGCTTCGGCCTCCGCGTAGCGCGCACCACCTGGTTCGCAGGCCTTCGCGGCCTGCTTGACCGCGTCCTCGATGCTGGTCGGTGCGCCCCGTTCGCCACCGTCTCCTGCAACCTCATCGCCATTTTCCTCGGAGATGTTCAATTGCTGCCTGAGGGCCTCGAGCTGGGACTGGCGCGTGTCGTCGGGACATTCCCCAACGCTCATCTCCAGAAGCGCTACGCCCGCACCGCTTTCACCGCTGCCGATCAGCGCGATGCCGCGCCGCCAGGCATCCTGGGCAGATGCATACCGGTCGCCGCCCGGCAGGCAGGCACCGGTATCCCCGGACTGCGGAGCGGCCGCCGCTTCAAGCTGCGCCTTCAACCGGTCGAGCTGGGACTGGCGTTGCGGATCGGGACATTGGCCGAGGCTCCGCTCCAAAGCCACGACGCCTGCCTGATGGTCGCCGGCGCCCAGCAGGGAAACACCCTGCTGCCAGTTGTTCATCGCTTCGGCATAATCATTGCCGCCGGAGCTGCAATCGGCGGCTGGCAAGGGCGGCTGAGACGCTGTCGCCCCTGCCCTGCTGAGCTGCTGGCGCAGGGCCGTGAACTGGGTTTGACGCGTTGGATCGGGACAGACGACCAGACTTGCCTCCAATGCCCCGAGGCCGACCTCTGCATTGCCTGCCGAGATCATGGATAGGCCCCGGGTCCACAACTCCACAGCGGCCGTATATTGCGGCGAACCGATCGCGCATGCCACAGCTGCCGGCGGCGGTGCAGGTTGCGGCGGGGCGGGCTGCGGCGTTGAGGATGGCGTCGGTCGCGGTGGGGTAGCGGGCTCTGCCGGTGACGGCGATATGGTGGGACTGGCAGGCGCCGCCGTGACGGGTTGTTTCGCGGTGGACGCTGGTGTGGCGGGAGCCGGTATCGGACGGGCGGGGTCCTGCTTCTGCGTCAAAGGTTGGCGGTCCGGTGTATCGGTCACATCCGGAACAGGTTCGGGTTTGGACGCGGCCGACCCGGGTTTGTCGGCGGGTGGCTGCCCTTGCGCCTGCACGCTCAGGCTGATCGATCCCGACGCGAGCTCGACGCCGTTCTTGTCCGTGGCTATCACCTTGGCCTCGATCTGCCCCGCTTGAGCCCGCGAGACGGTCGGGGTCTGCGAGATCTCGTTTGAGATAGAGGTGCCCTCATTGACCGACCAGCGCCACCGGACTTCGCCTGGCGCATCGCCGCCCGCGAACTCGGCGCGCAAGTCGATCTCCTGTCCATCGACATATTGCCCGTCGGGCAGATCGACCAGACCGCCGCTGGCTCGGTCCCAGATTTGCGGCCGCGGCCCACGCGATCTCGCCGTGACATCGAGACTTCCAGCCTCCAGACTGTAGCTGCCGGTGACCGACCCGATCTCGTCGCCGTAGAAGGCGACATTGGCCGTGGCTTCGAGCGTCACAGGCTTGCCCGCCGCGCCGGAAAAGCGGATTTCGGAGCCGTTGCCGTTGAGCTCCTCCCGGTCGGCGGTCGGCGGCTCCAGCCACCGGACAGTCCAGTATTTCGGCAAGACCATCGGGGTCGCGACGACCGTCGCCTTGATCTTCGATCCCGCATTAGCCCCCGAAGCCGGATCGAACCTGATCGAAAGCGACGGCGCCAGGACATTTACGGTCTGCTGCTCGGTCTCGGCGATGGTCGAACCCTGCTTGACCACCTGGGCCCAGATCTTCATTTCACCAACGCGCTCGAAGGTCGCAAATGTCCGGCCATCGTTTGACGTCGTCGGCTCGAAGGTGACGCCCTCGCTGCCGTGCCAGATATATTCAAGGCTTGGTAACGGCCGGGCCGGACCGAGATCTTCGGTATCGTCGGCCCGTCCGATATACACGCTGGCTCCATTGCTTCCTGACGGAGTGACCTCGCAGCCGGTGAACGGATTGGTGCTGTTGGGATCGCACTCATCGGTTCCACGGGCGATGTCCTCGCCCCGGTAAGGCGTCGAGATCTGAACGGTTTCGCCAAGATAGACCCGGCCACGCGCAATCGTGAGGCTGACAATATTGTCGGATCCGGGAGCCGATGGCGACGCCTCATTGCCGGCCCCGGCAACCTCCTTGCCGGCCTCGTCCGCCTGACCGTCATCGGCCTGGTCCGTTGAAGGCTGCTCCTGCGCGTCGGCTGAAGAGGGGGCTTGATCTGTGCCGGTCTCTTTGCTGCCCGCCTTGGCCGCCTCCGTCGGCGCGTCTACATCACCGGCGTCATCCGTTCCGGCATCCACACTTGTTTCGGCCCCGACCGCTGCGGAGGGAACATCCCCAGCCGTCTCGGGACTAGGCACATCGCCAGCCGGCTCCACGGGCTGTGCGGGCGCATCAGGTGCGGTTGCCTGCTGGGCAGAAGTCTGTTGCGGCTCTTGCGGGACTGATTGCGGGCTAACCGGCTGCAGCTTGTCCACCGCGACCGGAGCAATCGGCGCCGGTGCAGTCTGCTTTGCGGCAGGTTCAACCTCGACCGGCCGCTGATCGACGTCGGTATCCGTCATGTCACCGGCGCCTTCCCTTCCGCCGGCATCCGCCTCAGCATCGGCATCTGCTGCCGGCACAGCCTGCTCGGCCTCTTCGCGTTCCATGTAGATCGTCGCATACCTGCGCTTGGCAGAGAGGCTCAGTGACTTCTGCGCCGGCTTGAAACCTTCGGCATCCACTTCGACGTCCATCGGGTGGCGCGTATCGACCAGCGCCTCGATCCGGGTAAATTCTGCCACCCGCCTCTTGCCGGCTCCCGCCTCGCCGAAAACCAGCGGGATCCCGTCGATGCGGACGTCGTTCACATCCGGCGATTGTTTCCGGTCAAGCGGATAGACATCGATGGTTACGGCGGCTAGATGGCGATAACGGTCCGCAAGGTCACGCATCAGCCGACGCATGCGCGGATCGTAAAGGCACAACCCTGTAATTTCCGCGGGACTTGTGATCACTGGCTGGAGCACCGTTCCGCTCGGCGCACTGATTGCACCTAAATTGTCGAGGACATCGACCTCGCGCAAGATCGCACGAAAATTCCTGTCGGAAAAAAGCCTCGCGTAGTCATCACATTCAGGCTTTGCCACGACCGCTTTCGACCGGGTGACGACGCGCGCAAGCGCCATGAACACGGCCGGGCTAGCCCGCTTGCTGTTGGCGGCGGTCTTGCTTGCCTTGAGCGCGCGGAACGGATCGAGCAGATCTCCCTGATTGCCCGATGTCAGATAGGCGGCAACATCATGGTCCTTGTCGTAGAAGAATGTCTCATTGCTTTCGGCATGGGTCCAGACGAGCACCGGCTTGAGCAGCGACTGCAGCTCGTAATTGGTATAGAAATTGATGCAGGCCCCGCCCTTGATGTGTTCATCGAGCGCCTTCAGCTCTGCCGACAGCACACCGAGCTGACCGCAGATCGACCCGTCGCGAGCATCGAGGATCTTGGTGTTCAGCTCTTCGAGCGCCTGGGTGAACTGTTCGGTCGCATCGATGTAGAAATCGAGAAGATGGCCGAAACCTGGAATGGCCTCGGTGATGTCCTTCATTGCCCCAAGCACGTTGCCTATGGCCTTCAGGCGGCTGATCGGCGAGTCCGGATCGACATTGGAGGGATCGAACAGGGCGACAAAGTCCAGCATGTCGCCGACCTTGCTGATATACCCCGACCCCTTCTCGAAACGGTCTTTCAATTTGTCGAGTTCCTTGAAAACCCCCTTTTTGCGCAGGTTCCGCTCGTAGCCGCTGAGCTGATACATATAGCCGTAGAGTTTTTCGCGACCCTGCTTGTCGACAAGCAATTTGAGCAGTTTCTCGGTATCGGGGATACCGACCTGGATGCCGAGCTTCGCCTCGACCTTCTTCATCTGCTCAACAAACTCCTCGCTGAACACCTGCTTGAGCAATTCGTCGCGCCCGGCGACCAGTTCGCCTTCGAAAAGATCGTTGATATCCTTGATCGAAGCGTTCTCTCTGCGTTTGGTTGTCGCTTCACGCCAGTTGGTCACAGAGCTTCGGATGGAATTGATTTTGTCGTTAAGCTTGTTGAATTTGTCCTTGACGTTGTCGAAGGCGGTTTTCACCTCCGAATGCATTTCCTGGTAGACCTTTTGCTCCGCCTCGTCCTCGGCAAACGACTTGTTCGGCACCACGATGACGAGACAGACCGCAAGGAGCGCAAGGAGCGCAAGCACCATGGCCCGCCGACCTGACGTGGCCAACGAGCCCGCCAAACGTAATGCAATCTGCCGCAAACTCATGAAAATGATATCTCTTTCCCCTGCCTTCCGGCGTGCGAAAGGCTTCTTTCAAGGCATGATGACAACAGCTTTGCGCTGCCCGATCATTGACCGAAGTCAAGTCAGGAGCCGATTTCGAGGTTTATACAGCCCCTACTGAAACAGGGATTTGGATGATGTCAGACCCGATAGCCTGGACGGTCAACGTGCCTCTCCTGACGACGCCGATCATTGTCAGGCAGCTTGCAGCCGTGATCTTGATCCCGCTCGCAATTCTAACGTTGCTGTTGATCGGGCTGGCTTGGTTCGAAGGGAGTTTGGATCAACTGGGAGCCATTTTTCGGGCGATCTTCGGGGTTTCGGCAATTCTGTTGGTTCTCGTGCTCGCCGCTGTCGTGCTGTTTTTCAACAATCGCATGACGGTGAGTTTCGAAGTCGACGCGGACGGTGTCAGATCCCGTGTCGTTGACAGGCGCGCAAAATTCGGCCGGACCTTGGCGATTGTTCTGGGCGCGCTGGCGCGCAACCCAACCGTCGCCGGAGCCGGGCTATTGGCTCGGGCAAATTCCTCCCGGTTCACCGAGTGGCACGAAATTCGATCGCTCGAAGTCGATCAGAAGAGACATACTGTTTTGCTGCGGGGCAATCGGCTGGTTCTGGACGCCGTATTCTGCACGAAGGACAACTTCATGGATGTAAAATCCGCAATTGAGAAAGAGATACGCAGGTCGCGGAAGGCGACACGCAAGACTAACGAATTGGGTAGGACATAAGTATCGGACAGATTACGGTTGGCGAAACTGCGCCCGGCCAGGAGAATGCACGACGCGGAACGCAATCGCTAGCCTTAGCCATTTGCTCCGCCCCCTGTTCGGAAGTTGGGAAACAAGGAACTCCATTTACCGGATCGGTGGATCCCAGGCGGGGCGACGTCCTAGCAAAAATCCAAGATCAGAAGGGGATTCCTTCTGGGCCACCGCGGTTCCAGACAATGAATCGAAAAAACAGTAACGACGCCAAACGATTGAGATCCGAAGTCCTTGAAACCAAACGTTCAAATCCCCATATCTATGGGGTCTATGCAGGGCATCCCCGCCGCACTACGAAGTTCCATAGATTCGCCGTCCAGGCACTTACCAGCGAACGCACCAACTTACCTGCCAGCTTAGCCGCGAACCAATCTCTGACCAGTAACACGAACGTCGATACCCGTCACGTAGACGACGTGCCTCTTCCTGTCATGGAATGCGAACCATAGCGGACTTGATTACAACGGCTAAGCCCTTATCCCACGGGGGCACCATGAGGTATCCGCAACCGTCCGGAAGATCGAAGCGATCGCTCCCCAGATAGAGAATATCTGGACGCCCGCCTTCGCGTTGTCGCCGGAATACAAAGGACCCCAAAAAGATCGCGGCACCGTATTGGGAAATACGACCGCGTGTCGCGTGCCGGTTGGAGTTAAGCCGGACGCGATGATGTGAAGGCGCTACGGCGTCTTTGCTAACCGGATGGAGCCAAACGGCTCGGGATTCGGAGTTATGGGCAGGTTATGCATCCCACCTGTTCGCCCTGACAAGGCTAAGCTCTTCCACACTGTCGATGCAGTTACGACATAATCCTCCTTGCAAAGCAAATTACACCTCTTGTCGTGCCATTTGCTTTGCAGGGGGGAAAGTCAATCCTCTGCAGTCATTCATTTCGATACAGTCAACTGACAGGGTTTAAACGAGCAAACGAACGCTGGTTAGAAGCCGTGCACCGGCTCCACCCTCTCCCAGCCGAGCATGTGTTCGTTCTCGTCCAGCCAGGCCTTCCGCTGTTCCCAGTCCGGCAGGATCTGCCCGACCAGGGTCCAGAACTCCGGCGCGTGATTGCGGTGCTTGAGGTGGCACATCTCGTGGACGACGGCGTATTCGAGCACCGGCTTCGGAGCGAAGATCAGGTGCCAGTTAAGATTGATCTGCTTGTCCTGGCCGCAGCTGCCCCACATGTGCTTCTGCTCCTTGATCTGGATACCGCGAGGCTTGAGGCCATTCTGCTCACCGTGCCGGCGGACGAAGGTCTTGGCGTCATCCCGCACGCGGCGCTTCAACCACAGGCGCAGCGCCATCTCGATCAACGCGTCGGCAGAGCCAGGCGAGAGCGCTTCCGGCTTGCGGATCTGGAACCCGTTGCGAAAGGCGACCTCGACGAGGTTGCCGTCGAAGGGCTCGATGCTCATCCTGGTCATCCGGCCGCGATAGGGGATCTTCGCTCCGGTGACAAACTGGTAGACCCTAGTCTGCGACTTCGCCCGTTCCTGCATGTGCGTGACGGTCTGCAGGATCCAGGCGCGGCGGCGTTGCAGAACCGCCTCGATCTGGCTCTCGGTCGCCGCATCCGGGACAAGCAGCTCGAATGACTTCGGCGTGACACTGAGGCTCGCCTTGCTGGCCTTTGAGGAGCGCCGGAGCGTGTATTCGATCTCGCGTTCACCGATCTGGAACACCGGCATGGCTAGTGCCCCGCGAAGTGCTTGAGCGCGTAGGCTTCGACCTGGTCCGGGATCTCCCTGAGCTCGGTCAGGCCGGCCAGATGCGCCATGGCGCGGACCTGTTGACGCAGGCTCTTGCGCAGGCCGTCCTTCTCCCACCATCCGGCCGGTGCGGTCGCCGGGTCGGTGTAGAGGCCCTCCAGGCGGATCGCCAGGTCTTCCCCATCCGCGCCGGCATCAAAGTCGTTGAGGATCTGCAGGATGCCATAAGCGCCGGGCGAGAGACCGGCATCGACGTGCGCTTCGTCCTCGGCGGCAATATCCCTGGCCATCTCCTCGGCCGCCCTCAGCTCGTCCGACCAGCTCAACTGCGCGCTTTCGAGCTTCTCCAGCAGCTGGCGCAGCCGTTCGGAGAACTTGCCATATTGGTGCGGGCTGGCGTCGATCCGCTCGCTGACGGTCTTCCTGAGCTCCGTCGTCTTGCGGATCGCGGCCGTCATCAGGTCTTCGTCAGTCTTGCCGTCGGTGTCGAAGTCCTCCCAGAAATCCGGATCGGTGATGTGGCGCAGCTTGACCGTAACGCCCAGGCCCGTCGCCTCCAGATGCTTGTCCAGCATCTCGCGGATCTTCTCGCTGTAGTTCATCTGGTCGAAAGCCTGGCGCTTCTCGAAATGCTGGGTGCCGTAGAGCAGGAAGGTCGCCACCCATTTCAGATCGGCGGTGAACTCCAGAACGCTCGGATCCGGGCTCAGCGTCTCGTAGAGCGCGATGAAGCTGCGCGCCCGCGCCTTGAACTCGAACCACTTGTCCTCGCTGCCCACGGCCTTGATGAAGGCGTCGAACTCCCCCTTCAGGCCGTCCTTGTCGGACGCCTTGCGCTTGACCGGCTTCAGCATCACCGTCACAGCGGCATGGGCCGTGCGCAGCTGGCTTCTGAGATCGTCGAGGTCGCGCATAGCGTTCTTCACGTCATCAGCGCGGTAGCTGGCAAGCGCCTCCTCCAGGTTCGCCGAGACGCCGATGTAATCCACGATGAGACCGTTGCGCTTCTTCGGGTCGGAGACGCGGTTGGTGCGGGCAATCGCCTGCAGCAGGCCGTGCTCTTTCAGCGGCTTGTCGAGATACATCACGCTTTCGATCGGGCAGTCGAAGCCGGTGAGCAGCTTGTCGCAGACGATGAGGAACTGCGGATCCTCGCCCTTGCGCCCGAATGCCTGTTTGACCTGCTTCTCGGCTTCGGCGTCGACATAATGCGCCTTCAGCCCGTTGCGGATCGCCTGCCTGTGCGCGTCCTCGCTCGGCTTGCCGTCTTCCTGGTTGATCGAATAGACGCAGGCCGACATGGCGTCGGCACGCGCCAGCGCCGTCGCGGCGTCCAGGCCCCCGGCTTGCAGATCCTCGGCGATCACCCTTGTCAGCGCCTGCTTGTAGAGGATCACCGCCTCGCGATCGATGGCAACGATCTGCGCCTTGAAACCGTCCGGCTGCGCATAGGCCTTGAAATGGGTCCATATGTCGTAGGCGATCAGCTCGACCCGGCGCGGATGCTTGACCAGGTCCTCGATCCGCACCCCGCGCTTCTTGATCTCGTTGAGCCTGTCGTCGTCCAGTTCGGCAAACCAGGTGTCGAAGAGGATATCGATCTTCGCCTCGTCTATGTGCCAGTCGGTCTTGCGGCCGGTGTAATAGATCGGCACCGTCGCGCCGTCGGCCACCGCGTCGTCGATGCCGTATTTGTCGAGATAGCTCTCGCCCGGCACGCCGAAGTTCGCATAGGTGTCCTTGTCGTCCTTCTTCACCGGCGTGCCGGTAAAGCCAAAGAAGCGGGCGTCGGGCAAGGTCGCGCGCAGATAGGCGCCGAGATCCTTTTCCTGGGTGCGGTGCGCCTCGTCCACCATGACGATCCAGTTCCCGGAATTGGCAATTGCCTGCTTAGAGCCCTGGAACTTGAAGATGGTCGACAGCGCCGTGTGCCCGTCCTTGCCGCTGCGGATCAGGGCATGCAGGTCCTTGACGCTGTCGATCGTCGTCGGGTTGGGCAGTCCGCAGGCGACAAAGGTGCCGCTGATTTGGCTGTGCAGGTCGACGCGGTCGGTCAGCACCAGGATGTTCGGGTTGGTGAGCGCCTCCGAGACGATCGTGCGATGCGTCTTCAGCTTCAGCGCGGCAAACACCATGGTCAGCGACTTGCCGCTGCCCTGGGTGTGCCAGATCAGGCCCTGGCGATGCCTGCCCTCAAGCACGCGCTCGACGATCCGATTGACGGCGCGGAACTGCTGGTAGCGGCAGATCTTCTTGACCGTGCCTGCATCGGTCTTCTCGAACACCACGTAATGGGCGATGAGATCGAGCAGCCGGCCCGGCTGCAGCAGGCACCAGAGCCCCTTGGCCAAGCTGTCGGCGAAGTCGGCCTCGCTCTTCGGCCAGGGGTCGCGCCATTCGCCGAAATATTTCGAACTCGAACCGGTGGCGCCGTAGAGCACCAGCGCGCCGTCGGTGACGATGTTGAAGACGTTGGAGAAGAACAGCCGCGGAATGTCGCGCTCATATTGCCTTATCTGCTCGAAGGCCTCGCCGGTCTTGTCCTTGATGTTGAGCGGGCTCTTGGCCTCGATCACCACCAGCGGAATGCCGTTGACATAGACCACCAGATCCGGCCGGCGGGTGTTCTCTGCCTTCACGCGCAGCTGGTTGGTCACGCTGAACCGGTTGTTGCCGGGGGCGAGAAAATCGATCACCCGCAGCGTCTGCCGCGTGTCCTGGCCGGAGACCTTGCGACTGTAGTCGCCGCGCAGCAACTTTAGCCAGGTCTCGTTGTCGCTGATCGCGGCAAGCTCGCCGTAGGCAGCCTCGGCGGACGGCCGATCGATCCCGTTGATCCGCATCAGCGCCTCGATCAGCTGCGGGCGAAACAGCACCTGGTTCTCACCCTCGCGCAAACCCGAATGCTCCGCCGGCGCCACGAAGCCGTAGCCCATGGCTTGCAGAAGCTCGATCGTGGGACGTTCGGCGAAGTGCCACTCGGGGCCTTGGCTCATGGCGCGCTCACTCCGCTGCCATCGGCAATGCGCCGGTGACGCGTTTGCGGCCGGTGAGAAGGTCGGACATCAGCGCGGATTTCGTGGCGAGTAGCGTGCTTAGCGACGAGTTCGCAGAAACGAGTGCTTCATTGATCGATGAAGAGCGCTGAACAATCTGCTCCTGTTCCTCACGGGGTGGCACGGGAATTGACAAGCCCTCGATACGAAACAGTGCAAGTTTTGGCACTCCTCCTCCAACGCCTTTTACAGCCGCGATCTGTTCTTGAACAATCCGCGAAGGTATGAGCAACGAAAGGAATTCTGGCATTAGATGCGCTTCGCTGTGAACGCTTATCTTTGCAGCATTTTCGGTCAGCTGGGCACCATCTAGATCGGCGGGGACCATACCGGAAACTCCAATCGTCCCGGCGATGGATATGTATACGTCACGGGCTGAGATTGTATACCGCGCGATAAGCTTTTGATCCTCAGGCAGAACATAGACCAGGCTACTTTTATCGATAGAACCCTCGCGAAAGTCGCTAACGCGGACATACGGATGGTCGGTCTTACAATCTGCGAAGGGTCTCCCGGCCGGCATACGTTTACCGCCCTTGACCGAAGCCACATCGGCGACCTTCGGACTCTGCCACCCCTCCGGAATCTCCCCGATCTCCGTCTGCTTGAAGCGCGTGTAGCCGATGCCTTTGGTGAGCAGGCGTTCCAGCACGCCCTGCTTGACCTTTCTGGTCTGCTCGATCACCGCCCGCGTCGCCGCAATGGCCTCATCGACGCTGGACAGGATTTCGGCGATGCGGCGCTGTTCGTGGAGTGGGGGGACAGGCACCTGGAAATCAAGAACATCCTGCTTCGTGATGTTCGGATCCTTCCTGCTACTAGCCGCGACCTTTCTCCAGTTGGGACGCAATGAGACCAGGCAATAGTTTAGGAATTCGCCCAGCATTTTGTTTCGATCCGGAATCAAAGCTGAAATGGCTTGATTGGTCGTCGCCGGGCATTCGAGCAAGGCGGACCGACCGATTTGTTGGAGCCCACCATACATGGCGACGAGAACGGTGCCCGGTGGGTGAACAGACAGTGATGTTTCGTTGACAGCCTCTTCTGTTACTCGCTCTTCCGTAGCGTAAAGCCGACCGTTATTGAGGTCCCCGGTCTTGACCCAGTTTATGGTGCCCCCGATGTAAAAGCGGTCCCCGTTTTTTCGTGCCGGTGTCGCGCCAGCTTTGACCGTGGCCAGGTTCCCAAGGCGCTCCCAAGGTAATTCACGCGACATAACCAAGCTCCCGCAGAAAGCCCATCATCCGCGCTTCCGCCGCGTCACGCTCAGCCTGAAGCGCGACCAGCTTCTCCACTTCCGCCGCGACATCGACCTCTTCGGCCTCCTCGCTCAGATGCACATAGCGGCTGATGTTGAGATTGATGTCGTTCGCCTCGATCTCGCTGACAGGAACCACCCGCGCCAACCGGTCGGTGTCAGTAAAGTCGCCATAGGCCTTTGCCAGCGTGGCGACATTGGCCTCCGACAGATGGTTCTGCGCCTTGCCTTCGACGAACTGCTCCGCTCCGTTGACGATCAGGATCCTGCCCTTGTGCACTGCCGGCTTCGTTTTGCGCAGGATCAGGATGCAGGCCGGAATGCCGGCGCCATAGAACAGGTTGGGCGCCAACCCGATCACCGCCTCGACCAGGTCGTCACGGATCAGCCCCTCGCGGATCCGGCCTTCCGCGCCGCCGCGAAACAGCACGCCGTGTGGCAGCACCACGCCGCAGACTCCGTCTTCCTTCAGGCTCGCCACCATGTGCTGCACGAAGGCGAGATCGCCGTAGCTCTTCGGCGGGCAGCCATAGCGGTCGCGGCCATAGGCATCGCCCTGGCTCCAGACATCATGGCCCCAGCTCTTCAGTGAGAACGGCGGGTTGGCCAGCACCCGGTCGAAGGTGCGGATCGCCTTCACACCCTCGCCTGTCAGGTGCTTCGGTTCCAGCCGCGTATCGCCGCGCGCGACTTTCGCATCGTCGATGTCGTGCAGAAACAGGTTCATCTGGCAGATGGCCCAGGTGTTGAGATTCTTCTCCTGGCCGAACAGCGACAGGCTCTTCGGGTTCTTGCCCTGGCGCTCCAGGTGATGCACGGCCTCGAGCAGCATGCCGCCCGAACCGCAGGTCGGGTCGTAGATCGACATGCCTTCTCCCGGCTTCAGGCACTCGACGATCAGCCGCACGACCATCTTCGGCGTGTAGAACTCGCCGCCCTTCTTGCCGGCATCGTCGGCAAACTGCGCGATCAGGTATTCATATGCCTGCCCGAGCACATCCGGCTCGACATCGGATTTGCGCAGTCGTTAGGTCTCGAAATGCTGCAGCAGCTTTTCCAGCATCGCATCGGGAAAGCGCTCCTTGTTGTTGAAATCGACATCCTGGAAGACGCCGCGCAGCTTCATGTTCGCGTCTTCGATAAAGTGGAACGCCCTGTTCAGATGCGTGCCGATGTCGGTGGGGTGCTTGCGCACATCGCCCCAGAAATGCCCCTTGGGGATGTCGAAGCGATGCTCCTCGGGGTCGGCGGCGATCTCCGCGTCGCCATAGCGCGCCAGCCGCTCCTCATACTCCTCCTGCCAGACATCCGAGAGCCGCTTGAAGAACAAGAGACCAAAAATGTAATGCTTGTAATCACCGGAATCGATCGATCCGCGCAGAATGTCCGCCGCACGCCAGAGATGGGTCTCCAGCTGCGATAGGGTCAGAGTGGTCACGTTATGCGTTCCTCGCCATGCTTTGCGCCCACAGTATCAAATCAGAGCGCCAGGGCAATTTAGCTGGACATGCGGGCTGAGGCGAATGGTAATTCAGCTGCAATTTCTGGTGATGAAGCGTGGAGTGAGACGTGAGCGATTTCAAACTGTTTCAGTTCGGCGAGGATGGCGTGGCGGAGCTGCCGGGAACAGCCGTCCAGGTCGAGAAATCGCTCCCGGTCATGTTCGAGGCGAACCTTGAGGCTTTGCTCGCAGTGCGCTTTCTGACAACCGGCAGAAAGGTTAATCTGCCATTTGAAGAACAGGATGTGAAAGCCTATCAGCGTCACAAACCTCATCGATTTCGGGCAGATCGGTAACCGTTGTCACTTTCAACATAAATTGAGGTATCATTTCACCGCCCCAATCCTGAGTTTGCCCGGAGATCAGGCCATTTCACTTCTGCTACCCGTTCTGTTGATCCAGGTTCTGCTGCTGATCTGTCTGCTTGGCTGGCTTGCGTTCGTGCCGGGAACCAGTTGGGCAACTCTCGCGACAGCCGCCACCGGGACGGCCTTGTTTCTGTTTGCCATGTCGCGTGTGGCGCAATGGGCAGTTCCTGGCTGGTGGCTGCCGAACGTCTACTGGGGCCTGTTTGCCGTTGCAATCCTGGTCCAGGTCCTGGCTGCCGCCCGATCGGGAGGAGTGCCCGCCTGGCCGGCCTCCGCCGGTGGCTGGGCAGGCGCGGTGCTTGGGCTGGTCCTGATTGGCGTTGGCGGTTTTTATTCCGCGCGGGTCATTGAGGCCGGACGCGTGCCGCCCGGACCGGTGGTCGATATCGAGAACCCATTCCTGGATGGTCACTTTCTGGTCGGGCATGGCGGCGGGATCGAGCAGCTCAATGGCCATCTAAAAACGCTCGACCCTGAAATTGAGCGTTTCGGGAACTGGCGCGGGCAGTCCTATGCGGTGGATTTCTTCGGAACGGGACACTGGGGGCTTCGTGCGGACGGTTTGCAGCCCGCCGATCCCGCCAGATACGCGATCTTCGGCGCCGACCTGGTGGCCCCGTGCGACGGCGAGGCGATCGCCGTCGAGAACGCGATGCCCGACCTGCACGTGCCCGAGAGTGACGCGGATCGGAAGCTCGGCAACCATGTGCTGCTGCGGTGCGGGGATGCGGTGATCGTCATGGCCCACTTGCGCCAGGGGAGCGTGCGCGTCGCCGCCGGCGAGCGCGTCGCGGCCGGCGATCCAGTGGCGCAGGTGGGCAATTCGGGCAACAGCACCGAGCCGCATCTGCACATCCATGCGCAACGCCAGGGCCCGCCCGAGACGCCGCTCGCGGCCGAACCTCTCTGGCTGCGGTTCCTGGTGCGTGGCGATCGTCTGCGGGGACGTCAGGGTAATGCCGCCTGACAGCGCGGTCACGGTAAATCATGCCGAGCCTGCCAGACAGCTCCGGTGCCAATGTCATGAGCACTTGTGAAGAGCGACGGCTCACTTCGCCTGCTCGAGTTCCCCATTGCCCATTCTCGGGATTACGTCGGTGACCGCGCTTTTGCAGGTGAACATGCTGTCGCGATTCCACCAGATGACCACGAACGCCACTGCGACGAGGATCCACGTGTCCCACGGCTGTGCGTCGGGCCAGAACGGATTGATCAATTGCCAGTGAAACAGCATCGGCCAAAGCAGGCTGCCTCGCCCCCGATTGAGGATCGGTGTCACCAGCACCCCGAGCGTGACGTTGCCGATGAAGAACGGCCAGAAGCTCCAACCGCCAAAGACGGTCCCCGCGAGGGCGAACGCCGGCAGGTGCCAGATGCCCCAGACGGCTCCGATCAGCAACCCGGCCCAGATTGGCGCCATGTGACGCTGCAGCAGTGGCTGCGCTACGCCGCGCCAGCCAATTTCCTCGATCGGCCCCAGGAACAGCATCATGAACAGAATGGCAACCATCGCGCCTGCCCCGTCCGGTGGCATCGGGGCCAACACCGGGCCGCCCTTGATCAGCGACCCGACGATGAAGACAGACGGCAGGCCGATCAGGATGAAGGCGACCCACCCTGCTGACTGCCGCCAGATCAGAAGGCGCGACAGAAATGCCCGGACGCCTGCCAGCCCGGCGAAAAAGAACACGGCCATGAACGCCGAAATCGCGGGCGCCCATGTGGCCAGGAAGAAAACCGGATGCGAGCCGCTGATCTCGCCAAACCGGGCAGTGGCCGTCTCCGGGTAAAGGATATAAAATCCGATCAGCCCCCACGCGACCGCAAAGGTGATGGAGAAGAAGGGCAGCAACGCCGAAAACGGGACCGGGCGTCTGGGTCCGGGATGCTGAGCGTCTTCCATCTCCATGCCTCCAAAATGCTGCCGTGTAACGAAACAGATTGCAATATTGCTCAATGCCTGGCCTTGATGTGGAGCAAACGGCCCGGTCAAACCGGCTTCTCTCAATCGGCCCCCTTCCCATATGTCGGAGGACTCCGGCAGAGGCCAATTGTCGGGGTGGACTATCTAGTCCAGGTGTTTCCAGAATCCCTGCTTCTTGCCGTGCTGGTATTTGAGCCTTGCCACGTAAGCGTCGTGGGACTCGGCGCTGTCGTAATCATCAACGTGCGGAGCAAGAGCTCCACATTCAGCAAGATGCCGCGCCGCGTGCTTGTATCGGCTGGATCGCGCGTGATCGAGAGTGAAATCGATCATCGAGCGCAACAAGATGATCGCCGCGAGCGGATATTTCTCCTGCAGGGGCTCGGCGGCCGGCGTCATCAGTTCATAGAGGTTGCCATCGAGTTCAGCCTGCCGAGCAGTGACGAGCTTGGCGGCCTCTTCCAGTGACGGCCAGCGAAGGAAAAAGGCGAGAGCCCTGTGAACGTCCGGGAAAGCCTGAGCGTAGCCGTATGCCCTTTCCTCGGCCTCGATGTCATCGAAGTCAGGCAAGTGGCGCAGGAAGTCGCGCAGGTGCTTGTCGTTCAGTGACTGCTCGAAGCACTTCCATCTGTAGGCCTGCGCCTCCTCACCGCGCCCCAGGGCTTCGAGCGTTTTGACGCGAGCCAGTTGCCATTCGAAAGGAACATCGGACCGGCCCCGCGTGTCCACCCGGTCCAGGGCAACAAGAGCCTCATCTGCTCGTCCAGCCGCAAGCAGACGAGTGGCAATATCCGCCGCAACCATAGGCGCCTTGCGGGTGGCCTCCGGTTGCTGAGCGATATAGGCGTCGACGTCGCCGAGGGCATCGGCGATTTCCTGCAAGGCGATACGGACGGTCAGCTCCCGATGATTGCCGTAGATCTCGTCCTCATGGACCGGCCCATTGCTGCTCCAGCCGATGACCTGCCGGTCGTGCTCCGCTGGCTTCTCCAATGGCTCCCTCGCCCATTGCTCGAACAGGGCCTTGAGCTGTTCCAACCCGTCCTTGCCGAGCGCCGGCACCATCGCCGCGATCAGCCGGTCATATTGCCCGTAACCATTGTCCTGCAACGCGGAGAAAATCTTGTCGGCCAGGACATCGGCACTCATACGGGCCAGCTTGGCAATCACGCCAGCATCCGTGCAAGCCTGATGGAAACTCTCGATCAGAGAGCCGCTGCCGTCGTCAGATCGGGCGAAGATCGAATCGCCCAGAGCCAGGAACTGCCAGATAAGCTCGAAGGCTTCCGCCGGATCATCGGCTGCGAGGGTCTCGACGATCGCCATCCGCTGCGTCTCAAGATCCTTCCTGAGCGCCTTCACCTTGCGCCAATTGATGAATGTGCGGGCGCGCGAAATGCTCACGAGCCGTTTCCGGACTTCGCGTGCAACCTCGGCGCCACCTTGATTGCCCGCAAGTTCCATTCTCAGTCGTCGCTTGTGGGCAGCACTGCCGGTGCTGATCTCGATCAACAGCTCGGCAAGTCGTGCCGTGCCGATCGCTTCCAGGTTCTTCGCGTTGAGTGTCGTTTTCGGTGCCATATAGAGCCGATGCCGATTGCGCGAGGACACTACCCTACGGACAACGGCGGGTCCAGGAAGGTCACGGTCCGGCCGTTGCCAGTCACACGTAAGCCATTGGCTAACCAGACGTGGCCTTCTTGCGGCCGGCCGGCTTCATGCGGACGCGCAAGGTTCTGCCTTCCCCCTGGTCTAGCTCGAAGCCGCCGGACTTGCGAACGAGATCGCTCAGCTTGCGAAACCCGTAGGTCCGGGGATCGAAGTCTGACGAGAGGTTGGCCAGCTGCGTTCCCAGCGCGCCAAGGGGAACCCATCCGTCTTCACTGTCCATTTGCGTGATGACCTTCCTCAACACCGGTGTCGCGGCACTTGGCGGTTGGAGCGATTTCGACGCGTCAGCGGCATCGCTGTTGTCGGATACGAGATCGGGCAGCAGATTCTCCGTGTAGGTGAACCGTCGGCAAGCCTGCCGGAAACTCTCGGGCGTCTTCTGCTCGCCGAAGCCGAAGACATCGACCCCCTGCTCCCGGATCCGGGAAGCGAGCCGAGTGAAATCGCTGTCGGAAGAGACCAGGCAAAACCCATCGAAGCGACCGCTGTGCAGAAGGTCCATGGCGTCGATGACCAGGGTGATGTCCGAGGCGTTCTTGCCGCTCGTATAGGCAAATTGCTGTTGCGGGATGATCGCATGGCGGGCCAGAACCTCTGTCCAGCCCCGGGACCGAGGACTGGCGAAATCGCCGTAGATCCGCCGCACGCTCGCCTCCCCGATCTTGGCTATCTCCTCGAACAAGCCATCGACGATCTTGGCCGATGTGTTGTCGGCGTCGATCAGGACGGCAAGCCGTGGTGCGCGTGGTTCAGTTTGTATGGCCATACGTCATTCCTCATGCGACTTATTGCGAGTGGATTCTGAGCAAGTTGTTCCATTGAGCATACACTATCCGTCATCAATTCTGCGGGAGGACTTCACGCCGCTATCGGTCTTGCTTGAACTTTGTAGGTTCCGGCGTGACCCATCGGTCAAATGCAAGCTCCCGATCGCCCTCGTTGAATGCGCCGACGATCAGTCGGCATGGTCCCGATAGTTCTTTTTTGGCTCCTAATCCTCTGCGGAGATGGTGCGCGGACACTACAAATTGGGATATGGAACCGGCAGCGGACAGACCTGCCCAATGCATGTATTTGGCGGCCGTGGCGGCGGCAAGGGGCGCGGAGGCGCCGCCGGACCCTGATCTGGACCAACCGGGATGATGATGGGGCCGACCGGCGACGGCTTATTTCGCAATGCGGGCTTGGCATTCCGCCCATTTTGTTCGGCGACCGATGGCGCGCCTCTCTTCACCAATTCAGCCGCAACGAGGAGCCGATCCTGACCCCTCGATCGAACACTAGATATCATCGCAACTCCGCGGGAAGCAACGCCGCGCTCTGCAACGCTTGCAGCAACATGCGCGGGCATTGCGGGCGATATCGAAAGACCTCCCCCTACCGACGCGGCGGCAAGTGTCATAAACAGCGATAGTAGGTTCATCGTCCTGAGGCACCTTTCATTTGGCAGAAGACATCCGGAAACATTTTCGATCTGCAGCGGGCCAGGAACCTTAGATTACCACAATCTCATCGATTTGCGCATTTCTGGACAAATTGCGGTATTGCACGATGATCCAAGACGGATCTCCAAGCCTCCGCCAGCGCTGAGACCGCGATGACCCGCTTAAGGTCGTTTCCAGTTTCTCCTCGTCGTGCGGACCGTAGACCATGACGAAAGATTTCGGCGCGCCACCGCTGACCACCAGGGTATGTCGTTCGGCCACACCTTGGCGACAGCTTCCGTTCTGGCAGGCTCAAGCAGGCAGACATGCAGACTTCCGTCATCTGACGGATGGATATGGGCGAATTCGAGCCTCATCATCACACAGTCGGGAGAGGATTCGAACCTCTGAGTGACGCTCAGCTCGCTTCTGTCCGCACCTCGCGCCCGTCCTCCCGCCATTCCGGCAGTCCGCCTTCAAGCCGCCGAGCGTTCAGGCCGTGCTTGCGCAACGCGGCGACGGCCTGGTGCGCGTAGACGCAATAAGGCCCCCGGCAATAGGCCACGATTTCGGCGTCACGTTCGAGCGAAGGGATGATGCGTTCGATCTCGGCCAGGGCCGCATTCAGCGCGCCCGGAATGTGTCCGGCGGCGTATTCATCCGCGGGCCGCACATCGAGGACGGTGACCGCCCCTTCCGCAAGCCGGGCGGCCAGGTCCTCGCGGCTGACCGGTTCGGGCGCGTCTTCGCCCCCGGAGAGGCCGCGGAGAATGCGTTCCACTTGCGCCAGATTCCGCTCTGCCACGACACGCAGGAGATCCATCAGCGCGAGCGTCTTCGCGTCCGTCAGCCGGTAGATCACGGCCTTGCCGTCGCGGCGGCTGGTGACAAGGGCTGCGCGGCGGAGCTGCTGCAGATGCTGCGAGCAGTTGGCGACGCTGAGGCCGGTCTTCTCGGCCAGGGCTTCCACGCCACGCTCTCCCTGCGCCAGCTGTTCGAGCAGCGACAGCCGCGCCGGGGCGGAGAGAGCGCCGGCGACGAGCGCATATTCCTCGAGCAGGGCGGACTTGGGACTGGTTGACATCTGGCGGTTCCTGACGATAGAACATTCAAGCGATCAATTGAATGATACTGATTTTATCGCATCCGGCAACCCCGAACGCTGAGTGATCCATGTCCGACATTATCCTCGCCGCCGAACCGATGATACGTCTTGCCGCGTTTCTGGGCGTGCTCGCGGCAATGGCGATCTGGGAAGTCGCCGCACCCCGGCGGCGGCGGGAGATCCCGCGCGTCATCCGCTGGACCAACAACCTGGCGCTCGTGGTGCTCGATACGGCGATCCTGCGGCTGACCTTCCCGATCCTCGCGGTCGGCCTTGCCATCACGGCCGAGGACAAGGGCTGGGGCCTGTTCAACAATGTCGACGTGGCTCCCTGGTTCGCGATCGTGGTCTCGATGTTGCTGCTCGATCTGGCGATCTACCTGCAGCACGTCATGTTCCACGCCGTTCCCGGGCTCTGGCGGCTGCACCGGATGCACCATGCCGATCTCGACTTCGACGCCACCACCGGCCTGCGTTTTCACCCTGTCGAGATCCTGATCTCGATGGGGGTCAAGCTGGCGGTGGTCGCTGCCCTCGGCCCGCCCGCCGTCGCGGTGCTCTTGTTCGAGGTGCTGCTCAACGCCACCGCGCTCTTCAATCACGCCAATATCGACCTGCCGCGCCCCGTCGACCGCGTGCTTCGGCTGTTCGTCGTCACGCCCGACATGCACCGGGTCCACCACTCCATCGATCCGCGCGAGACCAACTCGAACTACGGCTTCAACCTGCCCTGGTGGGACCGGCTGCTCGGCACCTACATCGCCCAGCCAGCCAGGGGGCATCAGGGCATGGAGATCGGCATCGAGCAGTTTCGCACCACCCGCGACCTCTGGCTCGACCGGATGCTGATCCAGCCCGTCCGGGGACCTGCGAGCGGCCATGCGCTCGATCCGCGCATCACCGTGAAGGAACCGGAATGACCTACGCCCTCGGCATCCGCGAGAACCTGCGGCCTTTCCTCGATCAGCTTTTGCAAGTCTTCTTCGTGGGCCTGACCATAGGCCTGCAACGCACGGTGATCCCGGCGCTGGCCGAGACCGAGTTCGGCGTCGTTCAGGGCTCGATGACCGCGATCTTCGCCTTCATCGTCTCCTTCGGCATCGTCAAGGGCGCGATGAACTTCGTCTCCGGCCGCCTGTCGGAGCGGGTCGGGCGGCGCAAGGTCCTGATCTGGGGCTGGCTGGTGGCCCTGCCGATCCCGTTCATGATCCTCTGGGCGCCGTCCTGGGGCTGGATCGTGGCGGCGAGCGTGCTGCTTGGAGTCAACCAGGGCTTTTGCTGGTCGATGACGGTCACGGCGAAGATGGACATCGTCAAGGGCTCCGAGCGCGGACTGGCCACCGGCTTCAACGAATTCGCAGGCTATGGCGGCGTTGCGTTGGCGGGCCTGGTGACGGGTTACCTCGCCAGTTACTTCGATCCGCGATTGAGCCTTTTCGTCTTCGGGCTTGTGGTGATCCTCCTGGCGCTCGCCTCAGGGGTGCTGGCCTTCACAGAAACGCTTCCCTACGCCCGCGCCGAGGCTGCCCGGCACAAGGCGGGGGCGACAACGGGTCCGCGTCCGCGCTATGTCGAGGGGCCCGAGAGCCCGACGGCTGGCCAGATCTTCGCCCTCGTCACCTGGCGCAACCGCACCTTCATGGCGCTGGCGCAGGCGGGCAGCGTCGAAAAATTCGTCGACGCGCTGATGTGGGCGCTGGTGCCGGTGTTCATGGTCGCCAAGGGCGCGAGCCTGATCGAGATCGGTTGGGTCACCGGCATCTACGGCTTCGTCTGGGGCGGCAGCCAGCTCTGGACCGGCCCGCTGTCGGACGTCTTCGGCCGGAAATGGCCCACCGTCGCCGGCTTCTTTTTGTGCGCCGCCGGCGTCCTGGCCTTCCCGTTCCTTGCCGGTGTCTCCGGATGGGCTGTCGCAGCCGCCGTCACCGGTGTCGGCATGGCGCTACTTTACCCGACGCTCATCGCCGCCATGGGCGACATCGCCCACCCGTCCTGGCGCGGTTCGGCGCTTGGCGTCTACCGGTTCTGGCGCGATCTCGGCTACGCCATCGGCGCTCTCGCCATGGGCCTGATCGCCGATGCGGCGGGAATGCTCGAAGCCGGGTTCTGGCTGACCGGAACCGCCATGGCGGTGTCAGGCCTCTGGCTTGTCCTCGGGATGGAGGAAACCCATCCGCGTCTCAATCCCGCACCCGATCCGGAGCGCTCGCATGACTGACAGCCTCACCCGCCGCCTCGGCTTCGTCGCCATCCTCCTGGGGCTTGCTTCATTCGTGCTTATCGCAACTGCCGTCTGGGGTTTCCGGGCGGGCGGCTGGCCTTGGCCGCAGGCCTATGACCTGGCGGGCTGGGCAGCCTGGGCGGCGGCAGCCGGCGTCCTGGCCGCGCTCGCGGGGCTTGCGGTCTGGTTGCGTCGGAGACAGGGCGGCGCCCTATTGGTCCTCCTGGGGCTGGCTCTATCCCTGCCCGTCGCAGGCCTCGGCGCAGCCTTCGAGCTTGCAGCCCACGCGACACCGCCCATCAACGACATATCGACCGATGTCGAAGATCCGCCGGTGTTCTGGTTCACGGTGACGCCGACGGACTATCCGGCGGCCAACGCCGCGCTTCAGCGTGCCGCTTACCCCAAGGTGCAGCCACTCGAACTGCCGCTGTCCTTTGACGAGGCCTTCGCCGCGGCGCTGGCTCTGATCGAGGATCGCGGCTGGGAAGTGCTTTCCGCCGACCCCGCGGAAAGCCAGATCGAGGCAATTGCCACAAGCCGCCTGTTCGGCTTCGAGGACGAGGTCGCGGTGCGGATTGCCGAGACCGACAATGGCACCCGCATCGACATGCGCTCGCGGTCCCGCCTCGGCCAGATCGACCGCGGCGCCAACGCCCGCCGCATCGAGGCGTATCTCGCCGATCTCGAAACCCGCGCTCTGAACTGAGGACCCTGCCATGAAACACCTGATCCTGCTCAACGACCCGCCCTATGGCACCGAGCGCAGCTTCAATGGTCTGCGCATGGCTCATGCGCTGGCCAAGAACGATCCGGAGGGGGAAACCACCGTCTTCCTGATGGCCGACGCCGTGCTCTGCGCCAAGTCGGGTCAGAAGACGCCCGAAGGCTATTACAACCTGGAGCGCATGATCCGCCGGGTTCTGTCCGCCAGGGGCCGCGTGCTGATGTGCGGTTCCTGCATGGATGCGCGCGGGCTGGCCGGGACCGACATGATGGAGGGGCCGACCCGCTCGACCATGGACGAACTCGCCCAGGCGACGCTCGCCGCCGACAAGGTGCTGGTGTTCTGATGGCCGAGATGCTGACGCTGGCAGAACTTGCGGCCGGCCCGGATCGGTTCCACCTGATCGACGTCCGCGACGCCGCGGACTATGCCCTCGCTCACGTCGCGGGCGCCGTGCATATCCCGCTGGCTGAACTTGCAGACCGGGTGAACGACATCCCCGCCGGGAAGATCCCGGTCACCATCTGCGGCAAGGGCGGAGGCCGGTCGACCGAGGGTGCTGCCCTGTTGCGCCAGCTTGGCCATCAGGACGCCCTCTGGCTCGAAGGCGGCACCAATGGCTGGCTTGAGCACTCCAGCCAGAACAATTATCGGAACACAGGAGAGACCCGATGACACTGAAACACCTTATGGCCGTGGCGACAGTCGCACTTGGCCTTCACGCGGCGCCCGTCATGGCCCAGGAAACCGCCATCGAGGCCATGCAGGAATACCTGATGTTCCAGGACTACGAGTCCGGCATCATCCTGCCGCAGCAGATCGACCAGGGCGTGTTCGAGACCGCGCTGTTCGTCGACACCCGCGACGCGGGCCAGTTCGACACGGAAACCATTCCCGGCGCCGTCAACATCGAATGGCGCGAAGTGCTCGACCGCATCGACGAGATCCCCGAAGACCGCATGACCATCCTGTTCTGCAACACCGGCAGCCTCTCGGCCCAGGCAACCTTCGCCCTGCGCGTGGCCGGCAGGTCCAACGTCGTGGTGATGCAGACCGGCATCATCGGCTGGAAGCAGGACGCAGCCTGGAAGCCCTGAGTGCGGACGGAGCGACACTTGAAACGGGAGGCAGGATCATGCGCGACGTCTATCTGGACTTCAACGCCAGCACGCCGGTCGCCCCCGAGGTGTCCGGGATCATGCGCCATGCCCTGGAGACGGGGTATGGCAATCCGTCGAGCAACCACTGGGCCGGTGTGCCTGCCCGGCAGATGGTGGAGGACGGCAGGCGCCAGGTAGCGGCGCTTCTGGGCTGCGCGCCGCACGAAATCGTCTTCACCAGCGGCGGCAGCGAGGCGAACAACCACGCGCTGAAGGGCGTCTTCTTCGCAAGCGGCAGGGATCGACCGCATTTTATCACCTCGAGCGTCGAGCATCCGTCCATCGTCGCACCGTTGCGGTTTCTCGAGCGCCTCGGCGCGCAGGTGACCTGGCTGCCGGTCGACGGCGCGGGACTGGTCGATCCCGACGATCTCCGCCGCGCCATCACCCCCGACACCGTGCTCGTCACCATCATGCATGCCAACAACGAGACCGGAACGATCCAGCCCATTGCGGCGTGCGCAACCATCGCGCACGAACACGGCATCCCCTTCCACACCGATGCCGCCCAGTCAGTCGGCAAGATCCCGACCCGCGTGGACGATCTCAGCGTCGACCTGCTGACAATCGCGGGGCACAAGTTCCATGCGCCGAAAGGTGTTGGCGCGCTCTATATCCGTGATGGCCTGAAGCTCGAACCGTTCATCCATGGCGCCGGGCACGAGAGCGGTCGTCGCGCCGGAACGGAAAGCGCAATGCTAACCTCGGCCCTGGGCCTCGCCGCCAGTCTCGCCGCCGACCTTGCGCCCATGGCTGGCGTTCAACACCTGCGGGATTCTTTCTGGGACGCCCTCAGGCAAGCCTTCGGCGACGGCGTCGTTCTCAACGGTCATCCGGACCAGCGTCTTCCCAACACCCTCAACGTCTCCTTCGTCGGCCGGGTAGGCGCGGAGATCCTCTCGGCAATGCCGGAGGTCGCGGCATCGACCGGTTCCGCCTGCCATTCGGGACGCGTCGAGCTGTCTCCGGTGCTGGAGGCGATGGGTGTATCGCCGCAGGTTGGCATGGGCGCCATCAGGTTCAGCCTGGGCCGGACAACGACTCCTGACGAGATCGATCATGTCGTGACCAGCCTGCGCAGGGTGATCACACTTACGAGCTAGTCGTTGAACGGGAGAATGTTCGACATGATACTAAATCTCCGAGTAACCGCGGTTCCGGAAATCACTTGCTCTCCAACGCGGACAACAAGCGAAGTCCTAGAAAAAACGTCGTCACTGCAAGGGGCTGCCTTCTGGCGCCGCGAGCATTCCGGAAACCAGTCCACCTCTATGCGCCAGGACGTCAAGGTCGGACGCTTGTGACCTTGTCATGATGTAAAGGTAGGCACTGCCAACAGGCCAATTATGTCAAGTTTGGCGCGTCCTGGTTGCGTCACGGAGCAAGCTGCTTCTTAGTCCGACAAAGAGCCACTTGACGCTAACTTTACGATAAGTTGACAGCGATGGGGCGAATTCGGCTTTTTTGTCGATACCGGCATCAAGAAACACAACCATTGATGTCGCCGGCAATGAGCGGAGATCGCTTCTGCGACCGGACGACGAGTGTGCTGACAATCTCCACGATAGCTATTTCGGAACATACGCCCCGGCTCGCTTGCAGGGCGACGCGCATCAGCTCGAACGCATACGCCACAAGGAAAAACAGCTGATGGCGCCCACTGAACGGACGTGACGACATCGCCGAAAGCCGACACCTGGTGCGTATACTGCAGGCCTTTCACATGTTGTTTGATATCAAATCAATTCGCTCCGTCTGACGCTTATCGAAGCGTAAGGCATATAGTTCGATGACCCTTAGACGTCGCGGAAATGAGCACCAAGATCGCGTTCTGCTGACGCAAGGAAATCCTACCCACCGCTGCCAACATCGCAGGCATAGTTGCGCCGAGGCAGTCGTCTGCGGATCATGCTTCAATGGTCGGAGAAACGGACGCTCATAAACAAAGCCCCGGAGGAGCGCCCAGGCAAGCCGACGCCGAAATGTGCCCGGCGGATACGAGACGCGGTGCGGGGCCCGAGCGAAACATCATTGCGATCGAAACATGCGTCGCGCGTGCGCGAGATCTGAGGTGCGGTTGATATCGATCAAGGCGCATATGCGCCAAACCGCATATGTATCCCTGCATGCAGGAGATACTGACTTCCCTTTCCGATCCGACCCGCCGCGCCGCTCTCGCAATCCTTTGGGATGGGGGCGAGCATTGCGTTTGCGAGTTGATGGCAAGGCTCGAGGCGAGCCAGAGCCGGATGTCGCGGCACATGAAGGTGCTGCGCGAGGCCGGTATCGTGCTGGACAGGCGCGACGCGCAATGGGTGCGCTATCGCCGCAATCCGGACCTCGCACCTGAATTTGCCTCCGTGATCGATGCGGTTCTGGCCGCAGAAACAAGATCCGAAAGGAAGGTCGCATGACCATCGATACAAACGCCCCTTCCCCACCCCGTGCCGCGCCCGACTGGCTCTGGTATGGCGGCGTGCCCGCCGCGGGCGTGGTGCTTTATCTGCTTTATGGCCAGCTCGTTCCGATTTCGGAATGGGTCACATCGCAGTTTCCGGTGGCGCGCGACAGCCATACCGGCGAGGCCATCGCCTTCTTTGTCTACGATGTGCCCAAGGTGCTGCTTCTGCTGACCGGTATCGTCTTTGTCACCGGCGTTCTGCGCAGCTGGTTCAGCCCGGAGAAGACCCGGGCGATCCTTGCCGGCAAGCGCCAGGTCTGGGGCTATCCGCTGGCCGCGGCGCTGGGGGTGCTCACCCCGTTCTGTTCCTGCTCGTCGGTGCCGCTCTTCATCGGTTTCGTTTCGGCGGGCATTCCGCTCGGCGTCACGTTTTCCTTCCTGATTGCCGGACCGATGGTCGGACCGGTGGGGCTCGGGCTGCTTTACGGTCTCGTCGGCTGGCAGATCGCCACACTCTATCTCGTCTTCGGCTTCACCATCGCCACCGTCGCAGGCATAGTGCTCGGCCGGATGGGGCTCGAACGCTATCTGCAGGACTGGGTGCGCGAGTTGAACGCCGGCCCCGTTGGTGACCTACCGGAAGAGCGGCTGACCATGGTCGACCGGCTGAAGATCGGCCTTGAGCAGGTCCGCGAGATTGTCGGCAAGGTCTGGATCTGGGTGCTGGTCGGCATCGGCATCGGCGCGGCGATCCATGGCTACGTGCCCGAGGAGATGATGCTGCGGATCATGGGCGGCGAGGCCTGGTGGTCGGTGCCGGCAGCCGTTGTCGTCGGCGTGCCGATGTATACCAATGCGGCGGGAGTGATTCCGATCGTCGAGGCCCTGCTCGGCAAGGGAGCGGCGCTCGGCACGACGCTGGCCTTCATGATGTCCGTGATCGCTCTGAGCCTGCCGGAGATGATCATCCTGAAGCAGGTGCTGACGCTTCGCCTGATCGCGATCTTCATTGCGGTCGTCGCCTCGGGGATCCTCGCCACCGGCTTTCTCTTCAACGCAATTCTCTGAAAGGACACGCCCATGAAAACCGTCAAGGTCTATGGCCCCGGCTGCAAGCGCTGCGAAACAACCGAGAAGATGATCAAGGACGCTGCGTCACGGCTCGGCGTCGAGGTTGCGGTCGAAAAGATCACCGACGCCAGATCCATCGCCATGGCGGGGGTCATGTCGACACCGGGTATCGCCGTCGACGGCAAGCTCGTCCATGCGGGCGGTCTGCCGGATGAGGGCAAGCTCGACGGCTGGCTAAGCGCATGATGCGGGCTCTCCTGGCTGCCGCCCTGCTTGCAACTCCGACCTTCGCCGCTGCCGAGGTTCTGAAAATCCAACCGGTGACCGACGGCGTCTGGGCCATCGTCGGCGAGAAGGAACAGCGAAGTCCCGCGAACCTTGCCAACAACGCGACCTTCGGGCTGGTGGTCACCTCCGACGGCGCGGTGCTGATCGATCCGGGTGGGTCGTGGCGGGGGGCCGAGGCGTTGCACGATGCGATCCGCAGCGTGACCAGCCAGCGCGTGACCCATGTCATCAACACCGGCGGGCAGGATCATCGCTGGCTCGGCAACGGCTACTGGCAGGCGCAGGGCGCGTCCGTGATCGCATCCGCGGCGGCAGTCGAGGATCAGCAGGCGCGCGCCTCGATGCAGATGACCGGGCTGGCGCAGCTGATTGGCGACGCGCTCAAAGGCACGGAACCGGCTCACGCGGACGTGACCTTCACCGATACTTATGCGTTCGCTGTGGGCGGGCTGAGCTTCGAGATCGTGCACCCAGGTCCCGCCCATACGCCCGGCGACAGCTTCGTCTGGGTGCCGCAGCGCGACACGGTCTTTACCGGCGACATCGTCTATGTCGAGCGCATCCTCGGCGTCGGCGACCAGAGTTCGATCACCCACTGGCCCGAAGCTTATCTGGCGGTGGAGGCAACAGGCGCGGCCCATGTCGTGCCCGGCCATGGCGAGCCCACCACGATGGACCGGGCCCGTGCCGACACCTACGACTACCTGATGAACCTGCGCACGCAGATAGGGGCGCTGATCGATGAGGGCGGCGACATCATGGCTGCGCCTCAAGTGGACCAGTCAGCCTTTTCCCATCTGGAGCAGTTCGACAGCCTCGCCGGGCGCAACGCCCAGACCGCGTTCCAGCAAATGGAGTGGGAGTGATGCTCGAATATTCAGTCGCCGCACACCGCGTCGACAATCATGGGTCGGTGGCCCGGACCAAGGACGCCGAGATCACCCTGGACACCGACATGCAGGGGCGCGCCGACGCGTTCAATCCTGCCGAGCTTCTTCTGGCAGCCGTCGCCGCCTGCATGATCAAGGGGATCGAGCGGATCGCGCCAGTCAACCATTTCAGCTATCGCGGGGTTGAAGTGCGTCTGCGCGGCTTGAGGCAAGACAGCCCGCCATTCATGGCCGAG